>JAKPBM010000338.1 GCA_029778935.1 Bacillota bacterium
CCAGTAAGCGATATTGAAGCTTATCGGTTGATGACAAACACCGCCCGACCCTGTATAATACGTGCAAGCGCAAACTTGATACCGGAGAAGGCTTTATGAAAAAGATACTTTCATGGGTTCAATGGATCTCCTTCACTGTACTCCTTATCGATTGGACAATCATTGGCCTGAAATTACTGGACGGCAAGCATGATTTTGTCCCGGCGGCGTATGTTGCGCTTGTCTGTTGGGTGGTTTTTTGCATTTGCCTGATTCTCAGAATCTTTACCTGCAAATGTCCATACTGCGGAAAACCGCGTTTGACACGCGGGGAGTACTGTTCGCACTGCGGAAAGAAGATAGCGGAATAATTCCGGCCACGGACAACCGGAATGCGGGTATTCACACTTAGCAAAGCTCAGGGGATTTCCTCTGGGCTTTTTCCTCTGTCAGCCCGGTGAAAGCCAAAGGGAGAGAACTTCTAAACGAAGTCTCTCCCTTGCCGAAGGCGCTCTTTACACTTCCACGTACCCTTCAAAAGCTTTCACCGCGTCGCCGGTCATATAGACGGCTTCGTCGGTGTACCGCACCAGCAGGGTGCCGCCCTTCAGACTTACGTTGATGTTGGCGTTCTTGTCGCAGTACCCAAGCTCCGCCGCGACGACCGCCGCCGCGCAGGCGCCCGTGCCGGACGCCATGGACTCGCCGCTCCCCCGCTCCCAGATGCGCACTTTGAGAGTGTTCTTCGATACAACCTGGGCAAAGGCCACGTTCGTCCTCTCGGGGAACAAAGGCGCGTTTTCGATGGCCGGGCCCAAGCTTTCCACGTCGAGCAAATCCACCTCGTCGCAGAACACCACGCACTGGGGGTTGCCCATGGACACGCAGGAGATTTCCATTTCCCGCCCGGCAATTTCCGCCTTCCGCGCCAGCACCTTCGGGCCTTCCAAACGCACCGGCACCTTTTCGGGGGCAAACTCGGCTTTGCCCATATTGACGCGGACGGAATGCACCTTGCCGCCCCGTTCGTAAAGCGTTATGCGCTTGACGCCGCTTAACGTTTCGATGGACATCTCGTGCTTGGGCACGATGCCGTTATCGAACAGATACTTTGCCACGCAGCGGATGCCGTTGCCGCACATGGAGGCCTCGCTGCCGTCCCGGTTGAAAATGCGCATCTTCGCGTCGGCCGTCTCCGACGGTTCGATGAGGATAATGCCGCAGCCGCCAATACCCAGATTCCGCTCCGAAAGGTGCACGCTTAAAGATTCGGGGCTTTGGAGGGGCGTTTGCAGGCAGTCAAAGTAGATGTAGTCGTTGCCCGTGCCGTGGAGCTTGACAAATTTCAGCACCTGCCGCTCCTGCCGCATGCGGTTGATATCCACCAGCTCCGTGCTCTGCTGGGAATAGCGGCTCTTGAGGGTAAGCACCAATGCGTTGGCCGTGTCGATGGACGTCAGGCACGGAATGGCCCGTTCCACGGCCTTGCGGCGGATTTTGACGCTGTCTCGGGAGGGAATCTGCCCTTTGGACGACGTGGACACCACGTAGTCCACCTTGCCGCTTTCCAGATAGTCGATGACGTTAGGCCCTTCCTCGTGGAGCTTGCTGACCGTTTCCACCGAAAGCCCCGCCCGCTGCAAAAGGGCCGCCGTACCTCTGGTGGCATAAAGCCGGAAGCCCAGGGCCGCAAAGCTTCTGGCCGTGTACACCACTTCCGCCTTGTCCACGTCCCGTACGCTAAACAGCACGCCGCCGGCGCGTTTCATGGTGTACCCCGCCGCCACCAGCCCCTTGTACATGGCCTCTTCCAGCGTCTTGCCAACGCCTAACACCTCGCCGGTGGACTTCATTTCGGGGCCTAAGAGCGTGTCCACGTCGGCCAGCTTCTCAAAGGAGAACACGGGCACCTTTACCGCCACGTACGGCACCGTCTTATACAGCCCCGTGCCAAAGCCCATGTCCGCCAATCTTTCGCCCAGCATGCACCTTGTCGCCAAATCCACCATGGGCACGCCGGTGACCTTGCTGATGTACGGCACCGTGCGGGAGGAGCGGGGGTTAACCTCGATAACGTAGATTTGGTGGTCGTGGATGACGTACTGTATGTTGATAAGCCCTTTCGTTTTCAGCGCCAGGGCGATTTTCTTCGTGCATTCGACGATTTCGTCGGCCAGAGAGCCGATAAGGTTCCACGCCGGGTACACGGCGATGGAGTCGCCGGAGTGGACGCCCGCCCGCTCCACATGCTCCATAATGCCGGGGATTAGGATATCCTCCCCGTCGCAGATGGCGTCCACCTCGATTTCCACGCCCATTAAGTACTGGTCGATGAGAATGGGCGCGTCGGGGTGGGTTTCCAGAATCCGGCGCATGTACTCTTTTACGTCGTCTTCCCCGAAGGCGATGGTCATGTTCTGCCCGCCCAGCACATAAGACGGGCGGATGAGCACCGGAAAGCCCAGCTTCGCCGTGGCGGCAAGGGCTTCCTCCGCCGTCTTGACCGCCACGCCGGCGGGACGCTTGATGGAAAGCCGCTCAAGCAGCGCGTCGAAGCGGTTTCTGTCCTCGGCCTCGTCGATGCTGTCGGCGCAGGTGCCCAAAATGGGCACGCCGGCTTTGTCTAAAAACTTGGTCAGCTTGATGGCCGTCTGCCCGCCGAAGGCTACGACGACGCCATAGGGCTGCTCCGTGCGGATGATGTGCATGACGTCCTCGGGGGTCAAAGGCTCAAAGTAGAGCCGGTCGCCGGTGTCAAAGTCGGTGGAGACGGTTTCGGGGTTGTTGTTGACGATGACCACCTCAAACCCCGCCTTTTTCAGCGCCCACACGCAGTGCACCGAGGCGTAGTCGAACTCGATGCCCTGCCCGATGCGAATCGGCCCCGAGCCGAACACAATCACGCGCTTTTTGCCGCTGTTGCGCTTTTCTATGTACGTTTTCGCGTGGTTTTCCCCTTCGCAGACGGAATAGAAATAGGGCGTTTCGTTTTTTTCCTCCGCCGAACAGTCGTGAACCATCCGGTAGGAATACTGCAGAGGGTTTGTCACCTTCTGCCCCGAAAGCCGCTCCAAAACCGCGTCGGGATAGCCGAGCTTTTTGCCCAGAAGGTAGTTTTCTTCCGTCAGGTTTCCGGGTAAACTCTTTTCAAACTCGGCCATTTTTTGCAGTTTTTCCAGAAACCACCAGTCAATTTTCGTCGCCTCGTAGACTTCCTTCTGGGAAATGCCGCGCTTAAAGGCTTCGAACACGACGAAAATCCGCCGGTCGTCGCAATTATGCAGCATCTGCCGGATTTCCTCATCGGTTTTTATTGCCAAAAGCGGCAAATTCAGGCTGTCCACGCCGATTTCCGCGCCGCGGATTGCCTTCATGAGCGCGTGCTCAAAGGAGGAGCCCAGGGACATGACCTCGCCGGTGGCCTTCATCTGGGTGCCCAGGGTGCGCTTGGCGTAGATAAACTTGTCAAAGGGGAACCGGGGCACTTTTACGACGATGTAGTCGGGCATCGGCTCGAAAAAGGCGTTTTTCTTGCCGGGCACGACGCCGGTAATCTCGTCCAGCCGGTAGCCCACGGCGATTTTCGTCGCCACTTTGGCAATGGGGTACCCCGTTGCCTTGGAAGCCAGCGCCGACGAGCGGGACACCCGGGGGTTCACCTCAATGATGGCGTATTCCCCCGTCGTGGGATGCAGCGCAAACTGCACGTTGCACCCGCCGAACACGCCCAGCGCCTCCACAATTTTGAGCGCCGACTCCTTGAGCTTTGTTAGCTCCGCTTCCGAAAGGGATACGGCGGGGGCGACGACGATGCTGTCGCCCGTATGGACGCCCACGGGGTCCACGTTTTCCATGCTGCAGACGGCGATTTTGTTGGCACAGGCGTCGCGGATTACCTCAAACTCGATTTCCTTCCAGCCGGCCACACTTTTTTCAATGAGCACCTGCCCGATGGGCGAAACGCGGATGCCCGTGCCGGCGATTTCCTTCAGCTCCTCCGGAGTCGTCGCCATGCCGCCGCCCGTGCCGCCTAACGTAAACGCCGGGCGGACGATGACGGGGTAGCCGATTTCCTCCGCAAACTCCAGTGCGCCGGCCACCGTCGTGACCACCTTGGAGGGGATCACCGGCTCGCCGATGGAAACCATGGTGTCTTTAAACATCTGCCGGTCTTCGGCCTTGTCGATGGTTTCCGGCGTGGCGCCCAACAGCTTCACGCCGTATTTTTCCAAAAACCCTTCCCGGGCCAGCTGCATGGACAGCGTCAGCCCCGTCTGGCCGCCTAAGGTGGAAAGCACGCTGTCGGGCCGCTCTTTCTGGATAATGCGCTTGACCGTCGGCAGCGTGAGCGGCTCTATGTATATTTTGTCGGCCATGGCCCTATCGGTCATGATGGTGGCCGGGTTGGAGTTCACCAGGATGACTTCCAGCCCCTCTTCCTTTAAAGCCCGGCAGGCCTGGGTGCCCGCGTAGTCAAATTCCGCCGCCTGGCCGATGACAATCGGCCCCGAACCGATGACAAGCACGCGCTTGATGTCCTTGGACAAAGGCATAGTTTTGCTTCCTTTCCATGCGGCTTAGTAGCCTTCCTGTTTTATGAAAAAATCGCCGGAATCGTTACGGCGAAAGGGTTTTCAACGGGTATTATACCACACCGGCGGTTTCCGGAAAAGGGGCCTGGCTGTATATTTACAAATAATAATAAATAAATTTTCATCGTGTTTTTCCCTTTGCTTGTGAATTTTGCAAAGGGGCGGGGGTGTATTTTTTGGCACAGGTACCGGCGGGGTTTTACGCTTTTTCGGTTGACTTATCCCCCGTTTGTTGGTATTATATATAATATTGTAAGGTATATTATTGAAATCCGTCCAAAAGGCGGATTTCCTTTCCGTAAGGAGGCTTTCTTGTAATGCATTGCGAAAATAAGGGAGAAAACATCACGGAGCTCATATCCGAGGTTGTCAGCCACTTCCCTCTGGCCGGCCGGCTGGTGGACGTCACTCCCATTGTCCAGGGCCATATCAACACCACCTACCGCCTTGTGACGGAGGATGAAAACGGGGAATCCCACTCCTACGCATTGCAGACCATCAACAAGTACGTGTTTAAAAACCCTGAAGACGTGATGGAAAACATCTGCGCCGTCACGGCCCACCTTCGCAAGAAAATCATAGAAGCCGGCGGCGACCCCGACCGGGAGGCCCTGACGGTCATCTTCGCCAAAGACGGAAAGAGCTACTACGTGGACCACAGAGGCGAATACTGGCGCATTTACCACTTTATCCGCGGCGCCTCCACGTACGACACGGTGCAGAACGCCCGGCACCTGTACAATGCGGGCTATGCCTTCGGCCGGTTCCAGACCCTTCTGGCCGACTTCCCGATTCATACGTTAAAGCATACAATCCCCGATTTCCACAATACTAAAAAGCGGATGGCGGACTTTTTCGCCGCGGTGGAAAAGGACGAATGCGGCCGCGTCAAGGACGTTTTGCCGGAAATCGAATTTTTCCGCAAGCGGGCCGAGGAAGCCTCCCGGCTGGTGGATATGCAGGCCATGGGGCTTTTGCCGCTGCGCGTCACGCATAACGATACCAAGTACAACAACATCATGATCGACGACGCGACGGGCGAAGCCCTGTGTGTGATTGACCTGGACACGGTCATGCCGGGCCTGGCCGCCTACGACTACGGCGACGCCATCCGGTTCGCCGCTTCCACCGCCGCCGAGGACGAAACCGACCTTTCGAAAGTGACTGTCGACATGCACCTGTTTGAGCAGTTCACCGCCGGTTTCGTCGGCGCCACGACGGGTTTTCTGACCAAGACGGAGCTGGAAACCCTGCCCTGGGGCGCCCGAATCATCACCCTGGAGCTTGCCTCCCGCTTCTTAAAAGACCACATCGAAGGCGATAAGTACTTCCGCATCCACCGCCCCAACCACAATCTGGACCGGGCGCGCAACCAGATGAAACTCGTTCTCGAGATGGAGAAGCGTTTCGACGAAATGTGCGCTATTACGGCCAAATACATGTAGGATGATGATATGAAGCCGCAAAAACCAAGGAAACCAAACCAAAAAGCAAATCAAAAACCAAACCCGAAACCTTTCGCAAAGCCCAAACCCGCTCCCGCGGAACCGGAGGAACGAAACGAGCTGCAGATTGAGGGGCGCAACGCGGTCATGGAAGCCTTGACCGCCGGCCGCTCCATTGACCGGCTGTTTGTTCTGGAGGGCAACGAAGTCCGCATCCCGCCGGAGCTTTTGAACCTGGCCAAGGAAAACGGCGCGGTCATCGTCCGCGTCAGCCGCCAGAAGCTGGACATGATGAGCGAAACCGGCGCCCACCAGGGGGTTATCGCCCTGGCCGCCGGCTGCGAATACGTGTCCGTGGAGGAGATTCTGGAAAGCGCCTATGAAAAGGGCGAAAAACCCCTGCTTGTCCTCTGCGACCACATCGAAGACCCCCACAACCTGGGCGCGATTATCCGCAACGCCGAGGTGTTCGGCGCCCACGGGGTCATAATCCCTAAGCGCCGCGGCGCAGGGATCACCTCCACGGTGGTCAAGGCCTCCGCCGGCGCCGTCTGGCACCTTCCCATCGCGCGGGTGGCCAACCTGAACGCCACGATTACCGAGCTTAAGAAAGCCGGCGTCTGGATTTTCGGTGCCGACGCCGACGGCAACGTCTCCTCCGACAAAGCGGACTTTGCCGGGCCGACGGGCATTGTCATCGGCGCGGAAGGGGCCGGCCTGTCCGCCCTGGTGCGGGCCAACTGCGACTTTGTCGTGTCCATCCCCATGGCCGGCAAAACCGGCTCTTTGAATGCTTCCGCGGCCGCCGCCGTATTGCTCTACGAGGCGTTTCAAAAGAGGTCAGCAACGTAAACCGAATTTTTCCCACAAAGGATGCTTGCCATGAACAGAAAGAAACCACCCGTATCGGCCGAACCCCCGTCGAAAACCCCCTCCTTTGCGCCGGAGGGCGATGTTTCGCTGGAATCGGAGTTTTCACTTGAGGATATTCTGGCCGAATACGGCCCCAAAGCGGAACGTAAGGCCGCGTCTCCGGCAGCGCCTTTGCAGAGCGCCGCTCCTTCCGCCCCGGCGGAAAAAGCGGAGAAACCGGCCGCCGCTGCGGCCGCGACGGAGGAAACCATAAAATTCACCCCTCCGCCGTCTAAACCCCAACCGGAAAGCAAGCGGGAAGCGGAGGCCCCCTCCGCTTCCCCTAAACAGGCGGAACCTGCGAAAGAGCCGGCCCCAAAGGCGGAACCCGCCGCCGGCAAGGACGAGCCTGCCGCCCAGCCTGAGAGAGAAGCCCCCGCCCGTTCGGCGCTGGAAAGAAGAATCGCGGCGCAGAACTACCGCCGGGGCCTTGGGGGCCGTCCCGCTTCCCACCTGCGGCCGGAGGATGTGTCCGTCCACCCGGTGGACGACGGGCCGGTAATCGACCTTTCCGCCTTCGACGCCGTCTACTCCCGAAAGCAAAAGCGCATCCATGAGCTGCGCAAGAAACTGTTGCGGGCGGAAAAGCTGGAAACGAAAAAGCGGCGGAAAAACCCGCCCATTGTGCCCGTTTCCCCGCGCACGGGGCCTGTGCCCCTGCCCCCCGCCATTAAAGCCAAGCTGATTCGGGAGCGGCTTTCCAAAAAGGCCGGCGTCGAAAAGGCCAAACCGGAAAAACCGCCGGAGAAACCCAAACCGATTGTCAATCCCCTGACCCTTCTTCGGAAGCTGGACAGGAAAAAGTCTTCATTGACTGCGCGGGCCGCGCTGGTGCTGGTGCTCTGCGTGCCGCTTTTCTATCTGGCCG
>JAKPBM010000441.1 GCA_029778935.1 Bacillota bacterium
TCCGCACTCCCCAGAAAACCGGTGCGAACCTTCCGGAAAAGCCATGTTCGCTTCCCCTTCGCACAGCTACACCATCAGCACTCCCTCAGGATCGTAGCTTGTTTTTGCCCCATAGTGCTCGATTTTGGTTTGATAACTGTTGCCAAGGAAATAAAATCGCAAACTATCTTTTTCCGGGTCCATAATTTTCAGGAGGTTCCACTTCAGCTTTTGAAATTGAGCAGGATCCACCAGACATTCAAACACCGAATACTGCACACGCTGACCGTAGTTGACACACTGCTTGGCAATCTTTGCCAGGCGCTTTCGCCCCGCGGCGTCTTCGGTGTTTACATCATATGTAACAAGCACCAACATCATTTCCAAAGGAATGGGGGATACCCATCCAAACCTCCTCTCAAGTAGCGTGCCAGAAGGAGGGCCTGCACGTACGGAACCAGACCCCAGGGGATCTGCTCTTTGAGGAAGGGATGCGTGATTTTCTGTCGTTTCTTTTCCTGCCAGGCGGACAAAAACGTCTTTCTCGCGCCGTCTGTCAACAGCACCGCGCCGTTTTCCCTCTGAACGAAATCTTTGCCGGAAATTGACCGGTTGTTGATTTGCGATAGGACAAAGCGGTCCGCCACAACACTTCGCAATTCTTCCATTAAATCCAGCGCCAATGATGTTCGTCCCGGTCTGTCGCGATGGAGAAACCCCACGTAGGGGTCCAATCCAACAGCGGAAAGGGCGCCTGTGCAGTCATGCACCAGCAGCGTGTAGGCAAAAGACAGCAGTGCGTTGACATTGTCCAGCGGAGGATGCCGATTGCGGCCGTCAAAGCGGAGATCAGCTTTGTTAGAAAGAATCAATTCGTCGAATACGTCGAAATATGCGGCGGCGCATTTCCCTTCCAGCCCCCGCAGGGTTTCCAGATCCTCCGTCTTCCGGATTACAGGCAGTTGCCCGGCGAGATACTTGGAAGCCGCGGCCAGTTTGTCGGCATTCACCCGCATGCCGTGGTCCCGCCGGGTGCGCTCGATGCTCCAGCGGCTGTTGTACACCTTCCCGAACACCATGTTCCGGGCAATCTGCACGCTGTCTGTTTCGCTGTCGGCCATCCGGTACTGTGTGCGCCGCAAAAGCACGTTTCCGCTGCTTTCCCCGCTGACGCGGGCGAGAAACCGGCCGGACGGCGTAAAGAAACAAAGGTTCACATTCCGCTCCCCGCAGGCGCCCATCAGATAGGGGCTGGCCCCCGCGTAGGAGAAACTAACGATGTTTTCCAGCGTATGGAGGGGGAAACGGCCCGTTTCCTGCTTTTCCCGGCTGATAACCACGTTTTCCCCGTCCAGGGAAAGATAGGCGTCCTCCGTCAGGACAAAAAGCGTGTTGAGCAGATGCCTCATGGCGTTTCCTCCTCTAGGCTCGCGTCCAGATAGGCGGCAACGGAGCGGGCCTTCTGCAGTTTCGGCAGGCACAGCCCGTTTAAGGAACAGGCCCGGCACCCCTTATGGGGGCGCACTTCGGGCGTGTATCCCCGCTGCAGGTATTGGTGCATTTCCGCAAGCATTTCCTCCACCTGAGCGCGCAGCTCCGGCGTAAACGAAACTTCCACCCGCCGGCGGGGCTCCCCGTAAAAGAGGCTCCCCGCCGGGATGGAACAGGCAAGCATTTCCTCCAGGCACAACGCCTGGCAGCAGAGCTGCAACTCGTCCGCGTTGTGTTCCTTCGGCTCGCCCCGCTTGTACTCCACGGGATAGGGCCGCCACAGCCCTTTCCGTCCGGCAAGGGGGACTCCGTCCGGCGAGGCGTGAAATTCCACCACGTCGCACATGCCTGTGACTTTCAGCCGGCCGGACCGTACCCTTAACCCCCGCGTAATCAGCAGATTCCCCCGCAGTTCGGTCAGGGCCTCGTCGTGGGCTCTTTCGTGGAGAATGTGTCCTTCGACTGTTCTCTGGTTTTCTGCCCAGAGCTGTTCAATATATATCAAAGCCCACTGGCGCCGGCAGTACGCGAAATGCTGGATGCCGGAAAGCAGAAGGTCGCCTTCCTCCATGACTTACATCATGCGAATACAGGTGACACCGGCAGGGATGGCCTGCTCGTCTACGGTCACAGTGTAGTCGGCGTAGCTTCTGGGCGCGGATACGCCTTCCTTGCGCTCGACTTTCACGGCGTCAAAGAGCCGGTAAGCCGGGGCGTTGCCGATATCGCTTTCATGTTTGAAGACGATGAGTTCCCGCACGGCCATTTTGCCCCGGGCGGCGGAGCGGTCGTGCTCGAACATGTTGAGGATGGCTTTCCAGAGAAGCTCCAGGTCTTCGTCGGAAAAGCCGGTCACTTTCTGCGCCAGTTTGGCGGAGATGAAGCCTTCGCAACGGTATAAGCCATAGGGGATGATGTACTTGCGGCCCATCTCGGTGCCCTTTCTTTCGGCGTCCTCCTCGGTCGTAATGGCGACACGGGTAATGGAAACCTCCTGCGGCACCACCGGGTCGATGCTGCGGGCAAAACCAAGCTGCACGGGGCCGCGCACCTGGCCGCAGTTTAACGCCGCCTTGACAAAAGTGGTCATTACCGCGCCGAATGTGCGGATGTCAAAGAAGTTTTTACACATAAAGTCACGGATTTTTACGTCGATGTCCGGGTCTTTCTTTTTGGCTTCCTTAATGCTCTTTTCGTCCACATTGAGCGCTATATAGGCTTCGTTATCGCTGCGGTTTAAAGGAACGCCGTCTTTGATGTAGATGCGGTAGCCGGGAGCGTCCTCTTTCACCG
>JAKPBM010000054.1 GCA_029778935.1 Bacillota bacterium
GGACATCATCGCCATGGCGGACAAGCTTTTGTACCGGGCGAAAGACCTGGGCAAAAACCGCATAGAAGCAGGCGAGTTCAACACGGTCAAAGCGCCGCAGGAGGTTCTCAGCTCCGTTCCCGTATAAGCCAAAACCCCTCGGGAAACCCGAGGGGTTTTCATGTTCTAGCCCAGGCAGGCTTTGAGCGTTTCGCCGATACTGTCGTTTATGACCAGGGTCGCAAGATGGTCGAAGGGCGTGGCGGATTTGTTGATTAAAACCAGCTCTTTTCCGCCAAAATAATGTATCAGCCCCGCCGCAGGGTACACCGTCAGCGACGTGCCGGCGACAAGCAGCACATCCGCCTGCTCCACATAGCGGACGGCCTTGTTCAGCACCTTTGCGTCCAGGCTTTCTTCGTACAGCACCACGTCGGGCTTCACAACCCCGCCGCAGCGGTCGCAGCGGGGCACGCCGGGCGCGGCCAGGATGTAATCTAGCCCGAAAAACTTCCGGCAGCGCGTGCAGTAGTTCCGGTGCACCGAGCCGTGCAGCTCCAGCACCTCTTTACTTCCCGCCTGCTGGTGCAGCCCGTCGATGTTCTGGGTGATCACCGCTTGGAGTTTGCCCATCTGCTCCAGCTTCGCCAGCGCCAGATGGGCGGCGTTGGGCTTTGCGTCTTTGTATATCATTTTACTTTTGTAAAAATCGTAGAATTCCTCTGTGTAGTTTATAAAAAACGAATGGGACAGGATTTCTTCCGGCGAACGGCTGCCGACGCGTTCGCTGTACAGCCCCGAGGCGCTGCGGAAGTCGGGGATATTGCTTTCGGTGGACACCCCCGCCCCGCCGAAAAAGACAATGTTGGCAGAAGTTTGCAAAATCTCTTTCAGCGCCGCAGCTTTATCCGTAGGCATCATGTTTTTCACCCCCGCAGGCGTAGTTTTGCTTGACAAGCCTGCTATATTGTATTATAGGACAGAACACCAAAGGAAAAAAGGGTGAACCCTATGATTTTCGTAGCGTTTTTCGGCATCGAGGATAAAAATGTGCATATCGGCTTTAAAAACAACGTCGTCTGCCCCTCCTGCGGGCATCTTACGCATTTGGAGGTGTACAAGGCGTACCGGTACCTGCACATCTTCTTCATCCCCACCTTCCGCTGGAACCGGCGGTACTACGTGAAAACCCCCTGCTGCAGCGCCCTGTACGAACTGGATATGCCCGTCGGCCAGGCGTTTGAGGAAAACCCGGACACGGAAATCCGGCCGGAACACTTGCACAGGGTGTATTCCCCCTTTGTCTAAAGCATGTCCGCAGCGCTCCCCTTGCCTGTGCCGGCCCGGCACAGGCAGGTATGACGCCTTTGGTGGTCGGTTTGCAGTATGCGCCGCGTACAGACACCGCCGGCAGCAAAGGTTTTTGCCTGCGGCGCAGACGGGAAAACAGATAACGGACATATAAGGACATATGGAAAAAATAAAGCACGCCCGCGCCTATTTCAAAAGCAAAGCCCGCCGGGCAAAAATGCCCGGCGGACTTTCGTTTCGCCATAGCAGCTACGACGCATCCTGCACTTTTTGCACCGACAAATGACCGCCTGTGCCGGTAACGAGGAAGTAGAAAGTCCGATCCGGCACCGATGATATCGAGAGCCAGACTCTGTCGTTCGGCTCCAGCCGCACGTACGTCGACAGGTTAAACGTGCCGAAGTCCGAGGAAGTATAGGTCACGGTCTGGTACATGTTTGTGACAATCGTATCGTTGACATTCAGAAACAGCGTCACGTTGGCGTCTGTTTCCAGGAGAAAACCGGCTACATAAGCATCCACGCGGTACACGCCCGCCTGCTGGCTGCCGATGCCGTTGGTGACTGTCATATCGACGTTTTCGTACTCGTCGGATGGAACATCCAAAGGCACTTCCACCGGGTCGTCGCCTAGCGAAATCGGCGTGGAGAAAACTGACTTGCTGCCGTAGGCCGCCGTGCTGACTTCCGCGTGCACCAGCAGCGACGCTTTCACAGCGACGCTGGAGGAGTAGTACACCGTTCCCGCGCTGTCGTTGCGCAGGGAAACCGTAAACGGCACCGAGTCCACCTCGATGACGTTGAAACCGTTGACCTGGCCGGTTTTCACCGCCGTGCAGGCCAGCGAGAACGTAACCCCGTTGCTTCCCGGGCTGGACTGGGGCGCCACCCACCACTGGAAAGTGTACGTTCCGGGCTGGCTGATGGTGATAATCCCCGTGGCGGGGTTATATCCGATGTTGCCGGTAACGAAGGTGACGGTGTCGAACAGCACGTTTTCAAGCGGATTGACAGATCCTCCTCCATAGAGATCCAATTGCATTGCTATTACAGCCATGGAAATTCTCCCTGCTTTTCAGTTTGGGGTTTGCGCGAAAAAGGCGCGGAAACCCCCAGGTTAGCATATGCTGCCCCTATGGGAAAGGTTCCTACGACACCCGCTGCACCGCCAGGGTGACACCGTAGCCTTCGGGCGGGAAGTCGAAGGTTACAATGGCCGTGGCGGACATATACACGGCCAGATCGTCGCCGGCGGTCACATCCAGGTAGTTGAACATGGATATGGTTGTCGTGACGCCGGAGGAAAAGCTCACCGTTGAAGTCATCGGAAACACAGGAGACATGCTTCGTACTAGCACAACGCGGACGTCAGCGTTGGTCGACAAGCGGCCGGTAACTTTCACGTCCACCCGGTAGGTACCTGTTTCCAAAATGGTGATGTGGTTGGCCGGCATAAACAGGACGTTTTGCGCCGACGGCGACGGCACCGTGAGCGGCACAATCGTCGGCAGCTCGATTAAATCCAGCTCCGAAGCGTTCGTCGACAGCGCGCCGAAGGCCGATACCGGCGTCAGGGAGGGCGTGTCGCCGTACACAACCAGCGACGCTTTCACCGGCATCTGGGAGGAAAAGTACATCGTGCCCCCGCCGGTGTTGCGCAGCGTCACCGTCACCGGCGGCGCACCGACTTCCACGACGCCGACGCCGTTTGTCTGGCCGGTTTTCGCCGGGGAGTTGCCCGTCAATACGTCAAATTCCGACGTAACCAGCGCCAGCACCACCCCAGCCGGCGAAGCGGCCGACTGGGTGGCCACCCACCAGTTGAAAACAAACCGGCCCGATTGATTTATGGTAATCACGCCGTTGGCGGGGTTATAGGAGATGCCGTCGGAAACATACCGCACCTGGTTAAAGACTACGTCCTCTCCCGCGTTGACCGCGCCGCCAAGGGTGAGATCTAAATGCATGGCAATATTGCTCATAAAACCTCCATAAATTGTAAAGGAATGTGCTTAGGCAACGCCGTAAAACGGGGAATCCCGTCACTGTATTCTATGTTCGGACAAGCAAAAGGTGCCCCCGAAAGAAAATAAGGGTTTGATTCTTCCCTTATGTTTTAGTAAAATGGATGCAGATGCCGCGTGGCGCTCAGAATCAAGGTCATCAGCGTTAGCAGAACGCTTTGGTACAGGCATGGGGAGGATGGCAGGTTGGTTACGCTGCAAAACTATGTATGCGCCTTTTTGGAACACAACGGGAGCTTTTTGCTGCTCAAACGTGCGCCGGACCGGAAAGTAAACCCCGGCGTCTGGAGCGGCGTCGGCGGCAAAATGGAGCCTTGCGAGATAAACGACCCCTATGCCGCCTGCCTGCGCGAAATCCGGGAAGAAACGGGCATCCTGCCGCACGAGCTGGAAGGCCTATCTCTGCGCTACATCCTTTTGCGCCGGCACGGACACGTCATCCGGCAGTCCTACATTTACTTCGGCCGGACAGCCACGACAAACATTACCCCGACGGAGGAAGGAACCCTCCACTGGGTGCCCAGAGCGGAGCTTTTACACCGGCCGTACACCCCCACGTATCG
>JAKPBM010000060.1 GCA_029778935.1 Bacillota bacterium
AGATACGGGACCTGTCTCACATTCGAGTGTGCGGATTGATGGCCATTCCGCCCATTTCCGACACCGAAGCGGAAAAAAGGCACTTTTTTTCTAAAATGTATCAACTCTTCCTTGACACGCAGCGTAAAAACAAGGATAATATGGATATATCTGTATTGTCCATGGGCATGTCCGGCGACTACCGGGAAGCGATTTTAGAAGGGGCCACCGAAATCCGTATCGGGTCAGCCCTGTTTGGAAGCAGGCAATAACCGAATGCAAGCAAAATCCATAGAAAAAGAAACTGGGAGGAACTGTCATGAGCTTGTTTGAAAAAATCGGAAAAATCATGGGGAACCCCGATGACGAATTGGATTACGACGTAGATGTGGAGGAAACCGAAGAGGTCCCCTTCGTATCCAAGCAGCCGGAAAGCCGTTCCGACTCCAAGAGCAATAAGGTGGTCAACATTCATGCCACCGCGCAACTGCAGGTGGTTCTGGTCAAGCCCGAGCGGTTTGAGGACGCCAGCACCATAGCCGACCACCTCAACGCCAAGCGGACGGTAGTGCTCAACCTGGAGTCTGCCAACAAGGACGTCTCTCGCCGGATTTTGGACTTTTTGAGCGGCGTGGCCTATGCCAACGACGGCCAGATTAAAAAAGCCGCCACCTCCACCTTTATCATCACCCCCTACAACGTGGGGATCATGGGAGATTTATTAGACGAACTGGAGAATAATGGGCTTTACTTCTGATACATTTGAGGACCAATTGCTATTGGCCAGAACCGAAGACGCCGTTCGCCTGGCGGAACACCGCTCCTATCCGGTGTTTATCGGCTTTCTGGACCAAAGGCAGCAGCAATTGGTGGAAGCATTGGTGCGCCGACAGGCAGCCTCGTTTAGGTTCTGGGGTGGGTATCCGGACAGCGAACGCAGGCTGCTTGGCGTATTCCCGTCTTTTATGGAGCCTGAGGAGGCTGCTTTCCCCCTGCTGCCGTTGGGGTTTCGCTACCGGCGGGAGGCGGCGCTGACCCACCGGGATTTTCTGGGCACCCTGATGGCAACCGGTATTAAGCGGGAAACGGTGGGCGACATCCTTTGCGGCGATGGCTTGGCCGTCGTCTTTGTGCGGGAGGAAATCGCCTCCTTTTTAGCGACCCAGGTGGACAAGGTGGGGGGCGAGGGCGTTACCGTTGTATTGCCCTATACCGGCGAATTGCCGGCCCACCATCAGTTTCAGGAAATAACCGGCACCGTCGCCTCCGAGCGGCTGGACGCGCTGGTCAAGTTGTGTATCGGGTCGGGGAGGGAACAGGCCGCCCGCCTGATCAAGGCCGGGCAGTGTTCCCTCAACCACCAGGTGTGCCTGTCAGTCAGCGCTTCGGTCAGGGAAGGGGATATACTCTCCATCCGGGGACGGGGACGGTTTCGGATAGCCAGGTTAGGACCGCAGACCAGCAAAGGACGTTTGTTTGTGACCGTTCAAAAATACCTGTAATCAAAATGTAGGAGTGGGTTTGCTATGTTGTCGCTTGCCGATATCCAGAACGTGCAGTTCACCAAGGTTTTGGGGGGCTATAAACACGTTGAAGTGGACGAATTTATTGACGCCTGTGCCGCCACTGTCAAAGCGCTGATCGAGGAACGGGATACCCTGAACAAAAAGATGGGCATTCTGGCAGACAAGCTGCTGGAATACCGCAACCAAGAAGACAGCATCCGGGCCGCCCTGCTCAGCGCCCAGCGGCTGGGGGACAGCACTCTGCGGGAAGCCCAGCAAAAGGCGGATTTGATTTTGCAGGACGCCAAAATCAAGGCGGAAAAAATCATCCAGGAGGCCGAGCAGAAAGCCGCCTCCATCACCGCCCAGGCCGAGCAGTCCATTCAGAATGAAAAGCATACATTGGAGCAGCTCCAGCGGGAAGTGGCCGATTTTAAAAACCGGATGCTGGCCATTTATAAAGAACATATCGCCTTAATCCAGTCCCTGCCGGAACCTGAAACGCCGGAAGTTGAAACCGAGCAGCCGGCGGAAGGCAGAAGCGAAGAACTGGCGGCCGCCGGCGCTGATGTGGCGGAACCCGAACCGGCCGCGCAGGAGACGGTGGCTTCGGCGGAAGAGGTTGAGACACCAGCGGCCGAAAGCGACGACGATATGAAGATTGCGGCTCCGGAAACCCGGCCCACGCCGGCATGGAGCGAACCCGCCGTTCCCTTAACCGACATGGTGGAACGGCCCCCCGTGGCCGAGCGGCGCCCCGTGGAGGAAAAGGAACCTGTGTTGGCCGGCCAAATCGCCGCCAAATTCCAGGATTTGCAGTTTGGGGAAGATTACGATTTGGGGCTGTCCTCCAAAAAACGCAGGAAAGAACGGCCCTTTCGCCTTACAAACGCATATGCTGAATACATATGGCCTAATATTCTGATAGAAACCATATGGTCTAATATTTAG
>JAKPBM010000071.1 GCA_029778935.1 Bacillota bacterium
TGCCGTTTACGGCCCCTTCGGGCAACACACCCGTGCTCTTAATGGCCACCATCAGAAGGAAAAAGAGGATAAAGAACGGAAAGATTTTCATAAGCGACGGTTTCTTCGCGCTATTTCCTTTCGAGCCGGACTTCCGGGATACCCGGGCGTTTATGGCCGAGAACACCAGCACCACGGGCACGATAAACAGCGTCCGGGTCAGCTTGACGATAACAGCCAGCTGTCCGGCGGCGTCGGAAAAGGCGTATCCCGTGGCGACGACGGAGGATGTGTCGTTGACCGCCGTGCCGACCCAAAGGCCGAAGCTGGTGTCGCTGAGCCCCAACCAGCGGCCGATCCAGGGGAACGCCAGCACGGTCAGCAGGTCAAAGAGGAACGTGGCGGAGATGGCGTAGGCGATGTCCCGGTCGTCGGCTTCGATGGTCGGGCCGACCGCCGCCACGGCGGAGCCGCCGCAGATAGCCGTACTTACGCACAGCAAAGAGCGCAGCTTCCAGTTGACCTTAAACACCTTGCCGAGCAGATAGCCGCCGCCAAACGCCGTCAGCAGCGTGAAGAACATGAGGGCCAGGGCGTATTTGCCCACCAGAAACACCTGTGAAAAGCTCAGGGACACGCCCATCAGGATAATCCCCAGCCGCAGCACTTTCGACGACACGAAACTCACGCCGGGCGAAACGGTCTGCCAGACGCGGCTTACCAGCGGGTTTAGCGCCATTCCCATAAGCAGCGCCAGAATCCCGGCGCCAAGCAGGTCTTTGGGGATCAGGCCGTTTAGCAGAGTGGCCGCGGCGCCCAGGGAAAAGCAGAGAAGAACGCCCAGGCTAAATTTTTTCAGGGTTCTTTTGACGAGGTTCAACGGAGGTCAGCCTTTCTTTTTAGTTTTATGGACAAAGACGCCCCCATTCTACCACTTTCCGCCGGCGTTTGCAAATCTGTTTATGCAGGTAAATGTGCAATCAAAAAACCGTCCGGCCATAGGCGGACGGTTTTTTGTGAAAATTATGCTAATTTATCTCCCGTATGGCGGTTACGGGCTGCAGCCGGGCGGCTTTCATGGCGGGGGCCAGCCCCGACAGGATGCCGATGGCCGAAGTGACCAGAGTCGGAACCAGCAGCCGGCCTAAAGGCACCACAATGGGGATTTTCAGCACCAGAGAGCCGGCATAGGCGACCGCGACGCCTAAAAAAACGCCCATGAGCGAGGCAATAAACGTCATCAGGAAGGCTTCCGTCAAAAACAGGCAGGCGATTTGCGCCCGCCCTGCGCCGATGGCCTTGCAGATGCCGATTTCCGAACGGCGCTCGTTGACGGCGGCCAGCATGGTGTTCATAATCCCCAGCCCCGCCACCACCAGGGAAATGGCGGCGGTGGTGGACAGCACCTGCGTGACGATGTCTAAAATCTGGTCAAACTCTTCCCGGTAGCCGGAGATGTTCTCCACCTGAAAGTATTTTCCGTTGCTGTTGGTACGCTTTAACAGGTCTTTGATGCTTTCCGCCGCTTCGGCGGACCTGCCCGGGTCGGTGGAGATAATGAGCTGGCGCACGTTCCGCTCGGGCACGACCCCTATGGTTCGGTACGGCACGTAGATAAACGACGGAATGGCCGTACCGGACAGGTTGCCGAGGCTTCCCAGCTGGGAGGGGATAACGCCGATGATGGTGTATTCATGGGTGATGCCGCTGCTGGTGGTTATCTGCAGGGTTTTGCCCACGATGTTCTGCCGCTTGAAACGGTTTTCGGCCAGGCTGCTGTCCACTACGCAGACCGGAAGGCCGTTTTCGCTTTCCTCCTTTGTAAACATGCGCCCGAACACCGGCTTGGCCGAGATAAAATGGCCGACTTGCTCGTCAACGCCCATCAGGATGGCGTTGCTGCGCCGGGTGTCCTGGGAGGAGACGGTGCCAAAGCCTGTTTCCAACGGCATGACCTTGCGGACGGAGGGAATGCGCGATAAAATCCGCTGGGCGTCTTCCATGGAAAGGCCGTCGCGGTCGCCGG
>JAKPBM010000074.1 GCA_029778935.1 Bacillota bacterium
GCGGCGGGGCCAAAGCAAAAATGCGACGCATAATCTCGTCGGATACTTCCTGGTAGTCGGCGTTTTTGGCGTCCTCCACTTCCAACGCGGGGACAAAGGGCTTTCCGATGACGCCTTCGATGCGCTTGAAGATGCGCTTGCCCGGCGCGATATAGACGGGTAGCACCGTGCAGCCGGAGCGGAGGGCCAGCATGGCGGCCCCGCCTTTGGATACTCCCGGGTTGAACCGGGTGCCTTCCGGGAAGATGATAAGCCGCTGGCCTTCCTTCAAAACGCGCAGGGAAGTTTTTACAGCCGCCAGGTCCGCCGTGTTGCGGTTGACGGGGAACGCGCCGAGCTTTTTGATAAACCACCCCAGAAGCGGGATTTTAAACAGGTTGGACTTGGCCATAAAGCGGACGGGGACGCGGGTATCCAGCGCCATGGCCAGGAAAACCGGGTCCAGATAGCTGCTGTGGTTGGCGCAGACCAGGAAGCCTCCCTCGGGGATATTTTCGCGGCCGGTGACTTTAAATCCAAAGAGAATGCGCACCAGAAACCCCACCACAGCGCGGACGCATTTATAAAACAAGACGAAGTCTCTCCTTTACCGTTTTCAGAACCAGGGCAATGCTTTCTTCCAGGGTGTTGCCGGTGGTGTCCAGCTCAATGGCGTCCGGCGGGCGGCGGAGCGGGGAGACTTCCCGGTTCATGTCCCGCTCGTCCCGCTGCAGAATTTCCCTGTACACCTCGTCGAAGGACACCGATTCGCCTTTCGTCCGCAGTTCGTGGTACCGGCGGAAGGCCCGGTCTTTGGCGGAGGCGGTCAGATACAGCTTCACCTGGGCGTTGGGCAGCACCGTGGTGCCGATGTCGCGGCCGTCCATGACGACGCTGTTGGAAGCGGCGATATCCCGCTGCACATCCAGCAGGAAGCTGCGCACGCAGGCGTACTGGGCGATGAAGGAGGCCGCCGTGGAGATTTCCGGCGTGCGGATTCTGCCGGATACGTCCCGCCCGTTGAGCAGCGTGCGCTGGCCTTCGGGAGAAAGCTTCATGGACACTTCCAAAGAAGAAAGGGCTTCGCAGACTTCGTGGACGTTTTTCGGATCGACGCCCTGCTCCAAAACCCCCAGGGCGGCCGCGCGGTAGAGCGCCCCCGTATCCACATACAGGAAGCCGAGGGCTTTGGCGACTTCCCGGGCAATGGTGCTTTTTCCGGCGCCGGAGGGACCGTCAATCGTGATGTGGATGTGCTGGTTCATGTGGAACGCTCCTTTGCATTAAGCTCGGTCAGTTGGCTGACGCTGCGTGAATCCCTGCGGCATAGCCTGTGGTAAAGGCAATCTGCAGGTTGAACCCGCCGGTGTACCCGTCCAGGTCCAACACTTCGCCGGCAAAGTACAGGCCGGAAACGAGCCTGGATTCCATAGTTTTGGGGTTTACCTCGCGAAGGGAAACGCCGCCGGCGGTGACCGTCGCTTCCTCGACCGGCCCCAGGCGCAGGCGGGAAATTTGAAACCCTTTCAAAGCGGCCGCGATGGCGCGCCGCTGTTCCTTGGTCACTTCCGCCGCCCTGGTTTCGGGGGGGTACGCCGGCCTGCGCCAGGACGGGCAAAGCAAGGCTTTTGGGCGCAAACGGCGCCAGAACGGTTTTTACGGCGGCAAGGCGCCCCGCGGCAAGCTCTGTAATCAGCCGTTCGTCCAGCGTTTCGGGGGCAACGTCCGGCAGCAGGTCAACGAAAAGGCGGTAGTCCGCGTCGGCGCGGCGCATATGGGCGCTGGCGGAAAGGGCCGCCGGGCCGGAAACGCCCGTATGGGTAAAAAGAAGCTCGCCGAAGGCGTCGTATATGCGTTTTCCGTTTTCCCAAAGGGAAACGGAGATGTTTTTCAGCGTCAGTCCCGCACACTGCCCGCAGAAAGCGTCCGGGGAGGAAAGGGCCACAAGGGAAGCCCGGGGCGGCACAATCGTGTGCCCGGCGGATCGGGCCAGTTGGTACCCGTCGCCGGTGCTGCCGGTCACGGGGTAGGACAGCCCGCCGGTGGCGATAATCAGCGCTTCCGCCCGCCCTGTCTGAAAGGCCGCGCGGCCAAAGGCAAATTGGCGCATGGCTTCCACAATGTCCATAGCTTTGTCGGAAGCGGGGAACACCCGCCCGTTTTCTTCCCCTTTCAAAGGCACGCCCAGGCCCTCGAAAAACGCCATGGTGTCTTTGGGCGAAAACTGGCAAAGGGCGGAATAGAGAAACTTCCCGTTCTGGGGAAGGTGTTTCAAAAAGGTTTGGATGTCGCAGTCGTTGGTGACGTTGCAGCGGCCTTTGCCGGTAAGGGCCAGTTTCCGGCCGCAGCGGGTGTTTTTATCCACCAGCAAAACGCCGGCCCCCATCTTGGCGGCCTGCCCCGCGGCCATCATGCCCGCCGGTCCGCCGCCGATGACAAGGACATCGTAGGAATGGCTCATTCGCCCTCCGGCTGTTCGTAGATCTGGTATTCTTCCCATAGCTTTTCCAGGCGGTTTAGCGCGTCATACGTTTCCAAACGGCGACGCAGGCCGCAGGCCACAATCAGCGCGTTGATGACGCTTAAGGGGGCCACCAGAGAGTCGGCAAAGGACGCCATGTCGCTGCTGGCAAAGAGGGCCAGGTCCGCATGGTCCGTCAGCGGGGAGCGGGGCCCGTCAGTAATGGCGATGACTTTGGCCCCCTGGGTCTTGGCGTAGGCCAAAGACTGGCTTGTCCGCCGGGAATAGCGGGGGAAACTGATGCCGACGACGGCGTCGCCCTTGCGGACCCGCAGGATGTGCTCGAAAATCTCGCCGATGCCGTCGGTCTGGACCAGGCGCACATCCTCGAAAATCAGGTTGAAGTAAAAACTCATAAACGAGGCCAGGGAAGCCGAGGACCTAGCGCCCAGAATGTAAATCCGGTTGGCGGAAAGCAGCGTTTCCACCACGGCGTTGAAGTCTTCCTTGGAGATTTCCTCCAGCGTGGTCTGGATTTTCTCCATGTCCCGCGTCAGAACCGAACGCAACACGTCGTTCTGATCCAGCCGGTCGTCGGTGACTTCGATGCGCTGGACGGCGGTGAGCTTGCTTAAAATCAGCTCCTGCATGGCCCGCTGCAGCATGGGGTACCCGTCGTAGCCCAAAGCCACAGCGAAGCGGACGACTGTCGATTCGCTCACACCGGCCATCTCGCCCAGTTTTTCCGCCGTCATGAAAGCGGCTTTGTCGTAGTGGTGGATGATGTACTGGGCGATGCGCTGGTGGCCTTTGGACAGGGTGGGGGAATATTTCTGAATCCGGCTGATCAGTCCAGATTTATCCATTGCTTAGACTCCTTTATTCGGCGTTGAAGGGGCGTAAAGCCCACGAGAGGGATTTGTTCGCCTCGATGGATATGTTCCACGTGGTGCCTTCGGATTTTAACAGCCGCGTTATGTAGTATGTCTGGATCGCCCGGGCAATACCCGGCTCTACTTCCGTCCCGTTGGCAATACGGTAGGGAGAAACATGGTTTTTCAGTATATTTAACTGCCGCTTGTTAAGCGAAAGGCTGTTGCCGTAAATTTCCAGCCAGTCGGAACGGTTCATGCGGCCCGCCCAGGCGTTGAACACGGCGACGGTTTTCTCCAGTTGGCCGTTGTTGGTGATGCAGTACCCTTTGTACCCCGTGGCAAGGGAAAAGCTTGCCGTGCTGTCGTTGGTTTGGGGAGGGGGCAGAACCCCCGTGGGAAACGACGTCTGCAGAATTTCGGGGTGGGACAGCAGCGTATGGGAAGAAATCCACAAAATGGCGATGTTGCCCTCGGTAAACTGGCGGACGGCTTCGTCAAACGCGCCGGTAAAATGCTTCGAACGGTGCATATCCCGAAGGAAATCGGCGAGAAGCACCGACTGCATGTCCATGAACTGGGTGTGCCACTGGCCGGTGCTGGTTTGGATGACCGGCAGATGGCCGTTCATGGCGAGGATGGAAAAAGGCGTTTCGGCGGCTTCCACCCAAAGGGAGTCCGACGGCAGGCGGGAAACGGCGTTGGACAGCTGCCGGTAGTAGTTGCGTGTCCATTTGCCCGTTTCCACCAGGTTTTCCAGCTGCGTCACGCCGGCGGCCGCGGTAATGTCCCGGTTATACACAAGCAGGGTGCCGAGGCAGGGCAAATCCACCTCCGACGCCACCTGCACGGACCACTGGCGCCCTTTCCAGCGCATCTGCTCGGACAGGCCCTGATGCCAAAGCCGGTCGTCGGCCGGGTTAAAGCCGGTGACGGCCAGGTCCACATGATCCAGCGGCAGAATAAATCCGTTTTTGGCAGCCAGGGGGATTTCCGAAGCGGACAGGCCCAACACGTCGGGCACTTCCCCGGCGGCTAACTTCGGCAGCACGCTTTCCAAGCCGGAAATCTTCTTAAGCTGCACGATGACGTTATACGTCTGGCTGATTTCCTGATAAGCCGTCCAGAGATGGTCTTCCCAGGCGGTGTCTTCCCCCTTGGGAAGGTAGTCGTAGGCCCAGGGCGCCCACAAGCGCCATAAGGCCCTCTGAAAATCCTTCGGCTCGTCCCATGGGACGGTGGTGACGGCCGTTTCCGGCAGAGACGTCGAAATGGTAAAGACCGGCGGATCCAGCGGCTTCATTTTGCACGCGGAAGCAAGCAGCATGAGAAGAACGGAGGGGATAACCAGCCAAGCAGATGAACGCCTCATGGTACTCGCCCCTTCAGGTGTCCTTTTTCGATGCGGCGGCCCGGTGGAACCGGATGGTAAACTCCGTGCCGACGCCGAGCTTGCTTTGCAGCGAAAGCTCGCCTTTGTAGCGGGCAACGATGTGCTTGACGATGGAGAGGCCAAGCCCCGTTCCGCCGACGGCGCGGCTGCGGCCTTTGTCGACACGGTAGAACCGCTCGAACACCCGGGGCAAATCCGGGGCGGGGATGCCGATACCCGTGTCCTTGACGATGAGGACGGCGTGGTCGCCTTCCGGATAGGTGATCAAATCCACGCGCCCGCCCTCCACGTTGTATTTTACGGCGTTGTCCAGAAGGTTTAAGACCAGCTGCCAGATATCTTCGCGCTGGGCGTCTATGTACGTATCTTTTCCATCCACATGGATGGTTACGTTTTTCTTCTGCGCCTCCGTGGTCAGCACGGCGGCGGCCTCCGTGCAGATCTGGCGCAGGTTCAAAAGCACGGGCGTCTGCGGCTCTTTCTTTTCCTCCAAAGAGGACAGGCGCAAAATGTCGTTGATGATGTTGGACATGTTTCTCGCCTGTTTCTGAATCCGGCCGACGTACTCGTAGACTTTCTCCATGTCGTCCACCAATCCGGCCCCCAGCAGCTCGGAAAAGCCCAGAATGGCCGTAATGGGCGTTTTCAGCTCGTGGGAGGCGTTGGCGAAAAATTCCCGCCGGATGCGCTCTGCCTGGCGGAAATGGGTAACGTCGGTGATAATTAAAATGGCGCCGTCGGCAATCCACTCTCCGGACACGGGGGTCACGGAAATTGAGTAAATCTTTCCGTCATTTTCGGCGCTGTCCAAATCGTAGGATTGGGAACTTTTGGTCAGAACACAGGCGTGTACGGACGAGATGATCTGTTCGTTGTCGGTGATATCGGACAAGGTGCGAGCGTACTCCGCTGGGTGAAAAGCAGAGAAATGAAACACGGTACGGTTGACATAAACGATGT
>JAKPBM010000350.1 GCA_029778935.1 Bacillota bacterium
CGCCATGGGGTATACGAAAGAAGATCTGGACCGGCCGCTGATTGGCGTTGTGAACTCGCAAAACGAGATTGTGCCGGGGCATATCCATCTGGACTCCATCGCCAAAGCCGTCAAGGAGGCCATCTGGGCCGCCGGCGGCACGCCGATTGAAGTCCCCGCCATTGCCGTCTGCGACGGGATTGCCATGGGGCACGTCGGCATGCACTACTCCCTGGCGTCCCGGGAACTCATTGCCGACTCGGTGGAAACCATGGCGATGGCCCACGCCTTTGACGGGCTTGTGCTGATTCCCAACTGCGACAAAGTCGTTCCCGGCATGCTCATGGCGGCGGCGCGGCTCAATATCCCAGCCGTCGTCGTATCCGGCGGCCCCATGCTGGCCGGCCGTGCTTTCGGACGGAACGTGAGCCTGACCCAGACTTTTGAGGGGGTCGGCGCATATTCCGCAGGGCGCATGACCAAAGAGCAGCTGGAAGAGCTGGAAGAAAACGCCTGCCCCGGCTGCGGCTCCTGTTCGGGCATGTTTACGGCCAACAGCATGAACTGCCTGACGGAAGTCATCGGCATGGGCCTGCCCGGAAACGGCACGATACCTGCTATTTCCGGCGCCAGAGTCCGTTTGGCCAAAGCGGCCGGGCGCGCCATCCTGCGCTTGGTGGAGCAGAACATCCGCCCGCTGGACATTTTGACGCCGAAAGCCTTTGAAAACGCCCTCGCTGTCGACATGGCTTTGGGCTGCAGCTCCAATAGTGTCTTGCACCTGCTCGCCATCGCCCATGAGGCGGGCGTGGCGCTGGATTTACAGAAAATCAACGAAATCAGCGAAAAAACCCCCAACCTCTGCCGCTTGTCCCCGGCCGGCCCGCACCACATCGAGGATTTAAACCGCGTCGGCGGCGTGCCGGTGGTGATGGCGGAGCTGGCAAAGGCGGGGCTACTCCATACCGACTGCCTGACGGTTACGGGCAAAACCGTCGGCGAAAACCTTGCCGGCGTTGGCGCGCCCGACGGCACGGTCGTCCGCACCGTCGAAAACCCCTGCTCGCCCACCGGTGGCCTGGCCATCCTGTTTGGCAATCTGGCGCCGGAAGGCTGCGTAGTCAAGCGCTCTGCCGTGGACCCGTCCATGCTCAAGCACAACGGCCCGGCAAGAGTGTTTGACTCGGAAGAAAGCGCCATTTCCGCCATTTTAGGCGGCCAGATCCATAAAGGCGACGTGGTCGTCATCCGCTATGAAGGCCCCAAGGGCGGCCCGGGCATGCGGGAAATGCTCTCCCCCACCTCCGCGCTGGCGGGCATGGGGCTGGACAAAGACGTGGCGCTGATTACCGACGGCCGGTTCTCCGGCGCGTCCAGGGGCGCATCCATCGGCCATGTGTCGCCCGAAGCGGCGGCCGGCGGCCCCATCGCCTTAATACAGGAAGGCGACATCATCGACATTGACATTGACAACTACAGCATCCGCCTGCGCGTTTCCGACGAGGAACTGGCCGAAAGGCAGAAAAACGTCCGGCTGCTTCCTCCGAAAGTGCAGAAAGGCTATTTAAATCGGTACGCCTCCATGGTGACGTCCGCCTCCATGGGCGCCGTACTGGCAGTAAAATGAGAATCTATGGAAAGAAAGGGTGAAGAAGATGGCAAAAAGGATCCGAATATTTGACACCACGCTGCGCGACGGCGAACAGTCCCCCGGGTGCAGCATGAACCTAAGCGAAAAGTGCGAGGTGGCCCGGCAGCTAGCCAGGCTCGGCGTTGATGTCATAGAGGCGGGTTTTGCCATTGCCTCCCCCGGCGATTTTGAAGCCATTTCCGAAATCGCCAAAATTGTCAAAGGCTGCCAGGTGGCGTCTTTGGCCCGGTCTGTACAGAAAGATATTGACGCGGCCTACAACGCCGTGAAACACGCGGAAGCGCCGCTGATTCACATTTTCATCGCCACGTCCCCCATTCACATGCAGTATAAGCTCCGCATGACGCCGGAGCAGGTGCTGGAACGGGCCGTGGAAGCCACGAAGTACGCCAAATCCCTCTGTTCGGAAGTGGAGTTTTCCTGCGAGGACGCCACCAGAAGCGAACTCCCCTTCCTGGCCCAGGTGGTGCAGAAGGTCATCGAAGCCGGCGCCACCGTCATCAACATCCCCGACACGGTGGGCTACACCACGCCGGCGGAGATGACGGAGCGCATAAAGTACCTCCGGGAAAACGTCCCGGACGTCGACAAGGTGCATCTTTCCGTCCACTGCCACAACGATTTGGGCATGGCGGTGGCCAACTCCCTGGCCGCCGTCGCCGCCGGCGCCACCCAGGTGGAGGGTACCATCAACGGCATTGGCGAACGGGCGGGCAACGCCGCGCTGGAAGAAGTCATCATGGCTCTGCACACGCGCAAAAACTTCTTCAACGCGACCTGCAACGTAGACACCACCCAGATTTACCGCACCAGCCGCCTGATTTCCAACATCATCGGCCAGCCCATCCCGCCCAACAAGGCCATCGTCGGCGCCAACGCCTTCGCCCACGAATCGGGCATCCACCAGCACGGCGTGCTGGCCGAGCGGTCAACGTATGAGATCATGACGCCCCAGTCCATCGGGCTGCTGACCAACAAGATGGTGCTGGGCAAGCACTCCGGCCGACACGCCGTGGAGGAGCGGCTCAAAGAGCTGGGCTATACGCTTTCGAAAGAAGAGCTTGACAGCCTGTTTGAAAAGTTTAAGAAGCTCGCCGACCAGAAAAAGAACATCTCCGACTCCGATTTGGAAGCTTTGGCCGACGACCGGCAGGTGGAAAAGCCCGGCGTATATAAACTCGAGCGCTACGTGGTCAACTGCGGCAAGGCCATGACGGCGACGGCCGTTATCGGGCTGGAGAAAGACGGCGTGGTGACGGAAGGCGTCGCCGCCGGCACCGGCCCCGTGGACGCGGCGTACAAAGCTATCGAAAGCATCGTCGGCCCCGACTTTACGCTGACCCACTATGCTATCCAGAGCGTATCCGAAGGGGAAGATTCTCTGGGCGAGGTCGTCGTCCGTCTGAAAAGGGGCGACCATGTGGCCACCGGCCGCGGCCTGTCCACCGACATTATCGAATCCAGCCTGCTGGCCTACATAAATGGCGTTAACAAGCTGCTGCAGCAGGCGTAACCCTTCCTTTGGAGGTGCCTTGGTGAAGCAAGTGAAAATCTTCGATTCCACCCTGCGGGACGGCGCCCAGGGGGAAGGAATCGCGTTTTCCGTAGAAGACAAATTGAACATCGTCCGCGCGCTGGATGAAATCGGTATTGCCTACATAGAGGCGGGCAACCCCGGCTCCAACCCGAAAGACCTGGAATTTTTCGCCCGGGCCAGGGGGATGCGGCTGAAGCACGCTAAACTCTGCGCCTTCGGCAGCACCCGGCGCAAAGGCATTGCCGTGGAAGAGGACGCCAACGTGCTGTCCCTGCTCAAAGCGGAAACGCAGGTCGTTTCCCTGTTCGGCAAGTCCTGGGACCTGCACGTGACAGGCATTTTAAACGCCACGCTGGAAGAAAATCTGGCCATGATCGAGGAAACCGTGCGCTTTTTCAAGGAAAAAGGCAAGGAAGTCATCTTCGACGCCGAGCATTTCTTCGACGGGTATAAGGAGAACCCTGACTACGCCATGGCGGCGCTGGCTGCGGCGTGCAAAGGCGGCGCCGACACGCTGTGCCTGTGCGACACCAACGGGGCGGCGTACCCCACCGACGTGAAGGCCATCACGGAAAAGGTCTGCGCGGCGTTCCCCTCCTGCTCCGTCGGCATCCACTGCCATAACGACACGGGGCTGGCCGTGGCCAACTCCCTGTTCGCCGTGGACGGCGGCGCCGACCACGTGCAGGGCACGTTCATCGGCTTTGGCGAGCGCTGCGGAAACGCCAATCTAAGCACGATTATCCCCAATCTGGAGTTAAAACGCGGTACACCTTGCCTTCCGGCGGGCAAGCTCGCGATGCTTACCCAGACGGCGCGGCATATCGCCGAAATCGCCAACGTCCCTCTCTCCGGCGGCAAGCCCTATGTGGGCCATTCCGCCTTTGCCCACAAGGGCGGCATGCACATCGACGGGGTCAGCAAACTGTCCCGCTCGTTTGAGCACGTTTCGCCGGAAACCGTGGGCAACGAACGGCGGTTTTTAATGTCGGAAGTCTCCGGCCGCGCCACGATTCTAAGCAAAATCCAGAAAATCGACCCGACTATCACCAAAGATTCGCCGGAAACCAAGCGCATCATGGAGCGCCTGAAACAGCTGGAACACAACGGATACCAGTTTGAAGCGGCGGAAGAAAGCTTTACCCTTTGGATTTACAAAGAGCTGGGCCGTTTCGAGTCCCATTTCGAGCTGATCAGCTTCCGCGTGCTGGGCGAATGCCCCTTCCCCGCCGAGGACTACACGGCTTCGGCCATGATCGAGATCAAAGTGGACGGCATCACGGAAATCACCGCCGCCAAGGGCCAGGGCCCGGTGCACGCGCTGGACCAGGCCCTGCGCAAAGCCCTGATGGTCTTCTACCCCACGCTGGCTCAAATGCGCCTGACCGACTACAAGGTGCGCGTACTGGAACCCAAGGGGGGCACGGCCGCCAAAGTTCGCGTCTTAATCGAGTCTACCGACGGCGACAACGTCTGGACGACGGTGGGCGTATCGGAAGACATTATTCAGGCCAGCTGGGAAGCCCTTGTGGATTCCATCGAATACAAGCTGTTGCTGGACGGACAGCCGTCTTTGCATTAGAAAAGGAGAAACTGCCATGGGAATGACAATGACGCAAAAGATCCTGGCCGCGCATGCCGGGCTTTCCTCCGTAAAAGCCGGACAGCTCATCTCCGCCAGGCTGGATTTGGTTCTCGGAAACGACGTCACCTCGCCGGTGGCCATCAAGGAGTTTGAGAAAACCGGCGCCAAAACGGTGTTTGACAAAGAAAAAATCGCTTTGGTCATGGACCACTTTACGCCCAACAAAGACATCAAGGCCGCCGAGCAGTGCAAAATCATCCGCGACTTTGCGAGAAAACACGGCATCGTCCACTTCTACGATGTGGGCGAAATGGGCGTGGAACATGCTTTGCTGCCGGAAAAAGGCCTGGTAGGCCCCGGCGAGCTAGTCATCGGCGCCGACTCCCACACCTGCACCTACGGCGCGCTGGGCGCTTTCTCCACCGGCGTGGGCAGCACGGACATGGCCTGCGGCATGGCGGAGGGCACGGCCTGGTTTAAGGTACCCTCGGCGCTGAAGTTCGTTCTGAAGGGAAAGCCCGCGCCGTATGTTTCCGGCAAGGACATTATCCTCTACATCATCGGCCAAATCGGCGTTGACGGCGCTTTGTATAAGTCCATGGAGTTTACGGGCGACGGTATTGCCCATCTGAGCATGGACGACCGCTTCTCCATGGCCAACATGGCCATCGAAGCTGGCGCCAAGAATGGGATTTTTGAAGTGGACGAAAAGACCATCGCTTACTTCCGCGAACGGTCCGACCGGGAGTTTACCGTCTACAAAGCCGACGAGGACGCGGAATACGACGCCGTCTACGAAATCGACCTCTCCACCCTGCGCCCGGTGGTCGCCTTCCCCCACCTGCCGGAAAACACCCACTTTGTCGACGAAATCGGCGAGGTTCCAATTGACCAGGTGGTTATCGGCTCCTGCACCAACGGCCGTCTGGAGGATTTGGCCATCGCGGCAAAGATTCTGGAAGGTAAAAAGGTACATAAAAACGTCCGCGTCATCATCTTCCCCGCCACGCAGAAGATTTACCTTGACGCGCTGCGGCTGGGCTACATCGAAACCTTCATCAAAGCCGGCTGCGCCGTTTCCACCCCGACCTGCGGGCCCTGCCTGGGCGGGCACATGGGCATTCTGGCCAAAGGCGAGCGGGCGCTGGCCACGACCAACCGCAACTTCGTCGGCCGCATGGGCCATCCGGAGAGCGAAGTGTATCTGGCAAGCCCCGCCGTGGCCGCCGCTTCCGCCATCACGGGCTGTATCACCGCCCCGGACAAAGTGTAAGACGCGCGAAAGGAGAACGCACCCATGAAACTGCAAGGCAAAGCCCTGTGTTACGGCGACAACGTGGACACGGACGTCATCATCCCCGCCCGCTATTTGAACACTTCCGACCCCAAAGAGCTGGCGGCCCACTGCATGGAGGATATCGACGCTAACTTCAAAAACAAGGTGCAGCCGGGCGACATTATGGTGGCCGGCAAGAACTTCGGCTGCGGCTCTTCCAGAGAGCACGCGCCCATCGCCATCAAGGCTTCCGGCATC
>JAKPBM010000098.1 GCA_029778935.1 Bacillota bacterium
ACACGCAGCCCGCAGGGTTTTCCAAAGGGCGAAAGCACAAATTCGGCCGCCTTCTGCCCGTTTACTTCGCCGAAAACGAGCAAATCCTCGCCAGGTTCCAGCTCCGCTTCAAAAAACAGGCATCTGCCCACGGTTTTGACGGGCGTATCCGCCACTTTCCGCCCCTTCTGCCAGAGGGACGCGCTTTCGCAGTTGGTAAAGACCATTATGGTGGCTGGACCCTCCAAAGGAAGCGCGTTTAAGTGGGGCACGCAGGGCGGAAAGCTCCACGCAAGCCGCTCGTACGCAGGCGGCAGGGCTTCTTTCGGCACGGACAGGGCCGCGGCGACCATGGGCCGTTCCGTCCAGTAGGCCTGGGCCAGGTAGCTTTGGGGCTTGGGCCAGCCGGTAATGTCCAAAAGGCTCGACGTCCAGCCCCGCACGGGCGGCTCCAGCGATTCGCCCCGGTAGTCTATCCCTGCCCAGTAGAACCCGCCTAAAACGTAGGGCAGTTCATACACATACTGCCACGGGTGCTTTTCCACGCATTCGCGGGCGTTTTCGGTCTTGTTCGTGTACCAGTGGTACAGCTCCGAACCGATGATGCAGACGTCCGGCGCCAAAGCGTGGTACAAATGGTACCAGTGCTCCTGATAGTTGCAGAGCAGCACGTCCACGTGTTGGGCGATGCTGGCCGCAAGCTTCGCCTTTCCTTCGGGGGAAAGATTGGCCACTTCCTCCGGCCAGCCGAAGGGGTGCATACCGAAGCTCACGGGCCGCGTGTCGTCGTGCCGCTTAACGCAGGCGACGAGCTTATCCAGCGGGTCAAACAGCGTCGTAAGCCCTTGACAGTACACTTCGTTGCCCACGCTGTACAGAAATACGCAGGGGTGGTTTCTGTCCCGCCGCACCCAGGCGGCCACATCCCGCTCGTACCAGTCCCAGAAATGGGCGTCGTAGCAGCCGTCGTCCCACTTGTCGTAGAGTTCGTCCAGCACCAAAATGCCCATTTCGTCGCAGAGGTCGTAAAACTCTCTGGCCTGGGGGTTGTGGCTGGTGCGCACGGCGTTTAAGCCGAAGGATTTCAATGTGGCCAGCCGCTCCCGCCAGACTTCCGGGTAGTAAGCCGCGCCTAAACAGCCGCAGTCATGGTGCAAATTGACGCCGCAGAGATAGGTTTTCTTTCCGTTTAAAACCAGGCCGTTTTGGGCGTCAAACTCCACTTTGCGAACGCCGAAGGTCTCCGTCACCCGGTCGACTTCACGGCCGTTTTCAAACAGCGTCAGCTCCGCTTTGTACAGGTTCGGTTCCTCCGGCGACCAGAAGGCCGGGGCGGAAAGCGCAAGGGTTAGCGCCGCTTTCCCGTCCAAAACAGCCGCCTGTCCGGCGGCTTCCGCGCCGTTGCTCAACAGGGTAACACTTACGGCGCAGTTTTCGCCGCAGCCGGCCAGCTCGGCGGAAATGGATACTTCCGCCGCTCCGTCGGGGCGCAAAACCGGCTGTATAAACACGCCGTCGGGCACAAAATGGGCCTTGGGCGCAAAAAGCAGGGACAGCCGCCGGTAGATGCCCGCGCCGGAGTACCACCGGTCGTCCCGCTCGTTTAGGTTGTTCACGTAGATTTCCAGCCGGTTTTGCCCGGCGCGGACATGTTCGGAGATGTCCAGCGTCATGGGGATATACCCGTAGGGGCTGCCGCCAACGTAGTTGCCGTTTACGTAGATTTCGCAGTCTCTGTAAATCCCGTCGGCCAGAAGGTAGGTAACCTCCAAATCGTTGTCTTTTACGAAGTCGCACCGGTACGTGCCGTCGCACCGGCTTTGGATATACCCTTGCTGATAGGGCCAGGGGCCTTCGACGGCGAAAGGCGCGTCGGCGTTCATGTCGTGGGGGAGAAAAACGGGAATCCATTCGGCCTGCTCATCGCCCAGCCGTTTGCCATGGGAGAAGGAAAATTCCTGCAGCGTTTTCGCATATCGCATGGCGCTTCCCCCCTACTCATTAGTCCTCTACGACCGCCACCTCGGCGTAGGCGACGGACTTCCTCTTCCAGGTGTAGGTGATGCAGAAGCGGTCGCCGTTGGGGATGATGGCGGGATAGGCGTATTCGCCTTCCGCCGTTTCCAGATGCAGCGTGTCCAGCCAGCTGTTGGCGTTGTCGTTGGAGAGGGAGACGGACAGAGGCGTGCGCTGCACCCAGTTGCCGGCCACAGGGTTGTAGACCAGCGCCAGAAGGCCGTTATCCAACTGGGCAATGTCCAGGCCGCTGTTGTTGTTGGGCAGGCCGCAGGGGTACGCCGGCGACCAGGTGCGGCCGTAGTCGGAAGAATCCGTGCGGTAGATAAAGGAGAAGGACGAGCGCATGAGCATGTGCACATGGCCCGGCCGGCCTTTTTCCTCCCAGGCGGTGGGCTGGATCAAGCCGCCGCAGTCATAGGGCAGCTCTTCCTTGCACATGTAGACCCGGTCGTCGCCGGGGCGGGTCATAGGCACCGTGGCGGACTTTTCAAAGGTTTTGCCGCCGTCTTTGGAGATGTCGGCAAAGCACTCCCAGCGCTCCAGCGGGTCTTCCAGGGAAGCGGGGGCCAGCAGGGTGCCGTTGGAAAGGGCGATCATCTTGTTTTTCACCGGGCCGCGGCCGCCCACATCGCCGGGCACCAGCTGCGCCGGCTCGCTCCAGGTCTGGCCCCGGTCGTCGGAATAGGTGACCATGGAATACCAGCAGGTGGGGTCTTTGCCTTCCTTGTAAATCAGAATCAGCCGCCCGTTATCGTTGCAAAACAGGGTCGGGTTCCAGTGGGCGATATTGTTGGCCGGCGAAACGGGCCGGGGCGTTTCCCAGATGCCGTCGGTCATGACGGAAAACCAGATGCGCACATCCGGCTTCTTTTCCGCCGTGCCGCCGAACCAGGCCGCGGCGATTCTGCCGTCGGCCATTTTGACCAGCGTGGAAGCATGGGCGTCCGGCGTGGGGGCGTGTTCTACGGGGTAAATCAGCTCTTTGCGCAGAAGTTTCAGTTTCATACTCGATTTCCTTTCCCGAAGTCGCTGGATACAGTATAGCACGCCCCCACCCGGAAGGCAACGCCTTACGGGCCTTCCGGCATAGCTTGACCTGCCGGCTCATACACATAATGTGGAGAATTTTAACGGACAGGATGTGTATCGAGCATGAATCGACAGGGTCTTACCACCGCGGAGGTCAAAGCCCGTCAGGCCCAATACGGGAAAAACGTGCTGGACAAAAAGGAAGGCGCCACGCCGTTTGCCATCTTTATCGAACAGTTCAAAGACTACATGGTGCTGGTCCTGATCGGCGCGGCGGTCGTATCCGCGCTCATGCACCAGTTTTCCGAGGCTTTTTCGATTTTGGTCATTGTCCTTCTGAACGCCCTGCTGGGCTTTGTCCAGGAATTCCGGACGGAAAAGGCCCTGAAAGCCCTGGAGGCCCTGGCCGCCCCCACGGCGAGAGTCCTTCGCGACCATAAGGAGCAGACTATCCCCGCTTCCGAGCTGGTGCCCGGCGACGTGATGCTGTTGGAAACGGGCGACCGCATCGGCGCCGACGGGGAGCTGTTTTCCATCCAGGATCTGGCCTGCAACGAGTCGATGCTTACGGGCGAGTCGCTGCCCGTGCCCAAGTCTGCCAAAAACAACAAGGTCTATATGGGCTCGCTGGTCACCGCCGGACGGGGGCAGGCGGTCGTCACCGCCATCGGCATGCAGACGGAAATGGGCAAAATCGCGGGGCTCCTGGCCGACAGCCGGCAGGAAGCCACCCCCTTGCAGCAGCGGCTCAAGAAACTGGGCAAAACGATTCTAGTGGCCTGCCTGGTTATCTGCGCTTTGGTGTCCGTCACGGGAATCTTACGGGGCGAGCCGGTGCTGGACATGGTATTGTCGGGCATCAGCCTGGCGGTGGCGGCGATTCCGGAGGGCCTGCCCGCCGTGGTGACCATCTCGCTGGCGCTGGGCGTTTCGAGAATGTCGAAGCGGTCGGCTATCGTGCGCCGCCTGCCGGCGGTGGAGACTTTAGGCTGCGTCGGCGTCATCTGTTCCGACAAAACAGGCACGCTGACGGAAAATAAAATGACCGTGGTAGATTTGTACGTTGCCGGCGGCCATAAATCCCCCAAGGATAAGGACGCTTCCGTCGCAAACCTTTTGACGGCGGGCGTGCTCTGCTCCAACGCCAAGCTGGAGCCAAAAGGCAAAGGCTACACACTCCACGGCGACCCCACCGAGGGCGCGTTCCTCTACGCCGCCCTGCCCTTCGGCATCACAGCGGAAAAACTCGCCTCTTCCCACCCCCGCGTACGGGAAAACACCTTCCGCTCTGAGCGCAAGTGCATGTCGGTGGTGTGCAGCCATGACGGCGGGCGCACTTTGTACGCCAAAGGCGCCCCGGAAGTGATTATCTCCAAATGCGATTACATATGGGAAAACGGCCGGGAAATCCCCCTTTCGCCTGCCAAACGGGCTATGCTGCTGGAGGAAAACAAGAAAATGGCCAAAAACGCCTGGCGCGTGCTGGCGGTGGCGGAAAAGGCCCTTTCCGCGTCGGAAAAAGGCGGCGAGGAAAGCGAAAAGGGCATGGTGCTGCTGGGTTTGGTGGCCATGGAAGACCCGCCGCGGCCGGAAGTCTTTGCCGCCGTGGAAAGCTGCAAAAAGGCGGGCATCCGCCCGGTGATGATTACGGGCGACAACCCCGTAACCGCCCAGGCCATTGCGGAGAAAATCGGCATCTCCCCCAAAGGCGCGCCGATTCTGACCGGCGCAGATTTAGACCGGCTCAGCGACGAGGAGCTTTCCCAGCGGGTCACGGAAGTTTCCGTCTACGCCCGGGTGTCGCCGCGGCATAAGCTTTCGATTCTGCGGGCGCTGAAAAAGCGCGGGTTCGTCACCGCCATGACCGGCGACGGCGTCAACGACGCCCCCGCCGTCAAAGAGGCCGACATCGGCATCGCCATGGGCCAGACGGGCACCGACGTGACCAAGGAAGCCTCCGACCTGATTTTGCAGGACGACAACTTTGCCACCATCGTCGCCGCCGTGCGGCAGGGGCGCGTAATCTACGACAACATCCGCAAGTTCATCCGCTACATGCTCTCGTCCAACCTGGGCGAAGTGCTGACCATGTTCGCCGTGGTGCTGTTCCGGCTGCCGCTGCCGCTGCTGCCGATTCACATATTGCTGGTGAACCTCTTTACCGACGGCCTGCCTGCCATGGCGCTCAGCATGGACCCGGCCAACGAAGACGTGATGGAGCGCAAGCCCCGGCCCAAAAACGAAGGGATTTTCGCCGGCGGGCTGGGCATCCACATCTTGATGCGGGGCATCGTCATCGGCGGCGGCACCGTGGGCGTGTTCGCGTACGTGTTAAACGCCCTGGGCGACCTGACCCTGGCGCGGACGGCGGCCTTCTTCACCCTGGCCTGCAGCCAGCTGGTGTTCGTGTTTGAGTGCAAGTCCGAGCGCAAGGGCATGTTCACCAGGGAAGTGTTCAACAACAAGTATCTGATTCTGGCGGTGCTCTGTTCGCTGTCGATTATGCTGCTTTCGGTGTACTTGCCGGCTTTGTCCGGCGTGGTGGGCATGGCGGCCATGCCCTGGCCGGTGCTGTGGCTCTGCTTTGCCTTCTCCTTCTTCAGCGCCGTGGCTTCGTCGCTGGTAACGCGGCTGGCCCGCCGGGTCCGCCGGCGGAGACGGGCGTAGGCAGGCAACTTATGTGCCATGGACAGATTCTACTAGGTATCCAAACCACCCGGAGGCATCTATGTACCACGGGCTGTTGATAATGGGCCTCAACGGCAGCGGCAAAACCACCCCGGGAAGATACCTGGCTTCTCAAATCGGCTATACGCACATGGATATCGAAGACTACTATTTTCTTGACTCGCCCATTCCCTGCACCAACCCGCGGGCGGATGTCAAAAATGCGGGAACTGGTGCTGGCCGACATGAAAAAGTACCGGGATTTTAATATCACCGCCGTAAACGGCGACAACGGCCCCGTGTATGACTGTATTATCTATCTGCAGGCTCCTTTAGAGCTTGGTATGCAAAGGGCAATACAGCGGGGGCGGGGACATGTACGAGCAGGAGCAGAATTTCTTCCGCTTTGTCGCAAACCGAACCATGGAAAGAGCCGACCGGTGGGTGCGCGGGATGGCCTGCCCTGTGCTGTATCTGGATGGCAGAGACCCTGTCGAAGCCAACGCCGCGCGCATCCGGCGGCAACTGGAGCTGTAACGGCAGCCCGCGGTACCGTTTGCCCCGTCAAGCGGCCAGACCGGCTCTATTTGCCAAAACCGAACTGTCCGCCGGCATGCCGGCGGGCTTTTTCGTTGCAAAAACAGCAAATTTGATTGACTTCTGCAAAAACCAGTGCTATACTAACCACCTAAATAAGGGTATTTTTCACACATGCAGCAAGGTTCTGGGCAGAAAGCCTGCTGACAAGCCGTTTCCTTTACAGGCAATGTCTGCATTTTGTCGAACTACGCTCCCGCCCTTTCGGAACGCCCCGGAGGGTACTCGTTTATAATAGAGCAGGCGGCCGCCGACGCGCTCAACCGCATGTTTAGACTATAGATAGAGAGAAAAGGAGGGATCCCATGCTGATCCGCCGTTTTCAGGAAGAGGACGCCGAAGCCGTGTCCGAATTAATCGCATTCACCTTGCGGACCACCAACTCCAAAGACTACAGCCCCGAATATATCGAAACCTACGTCCGCCACCTAAACGCAAAGGAGATTCTCCGCCGCGCCCAGGTGACTCATTTCTACGTCGCCTGCGAGGGGGACAAAATCATCGGCTGCGGCAGCATCGGCCAGTACTGGGACAAAACCGACGAAAGCTGCCTCTTTACCGTGTTCGTCCACCCGGACTATCAGGGCAAAGGCATCGGCCGCAAGATTATCGAAACCTTGGAGCAGGACGAATACTTCCTGCGCGCCAAACGGGTGGAGGTGCCGGCTTCCATCACCGCCTGCGGGTTTTACCGCGCCATGGGGTACGACTTTAAAGAAGGCGGCGACGTGCCGGACGAAGAACAGTTATATCGGATGGAAAAACGGAGATAGCAACGCGCCTGCCATGAGCCTGCCCTATGTGAGTTTCGCCTTGGGCCGCCGCCCCGAAGCGCAGGAAAGGTATTTTGCGCTTGCGTCCGGTTTCCCATCTGCTTGCGACGGCAGGCAAATTCAGCCGTTTTCAAATATCCCAATGATAGACCAAAAGCCCCGGAAACCGGGGCTTTTTAGTAAAAAAGCAGCAAAAAAGGCGTCTCCTTTCGGAGCCGCCTTTTTCGTTTCCCTTTTATTGCCGCAGCAGGATGTTTTTCTCCGCAAGCGTCTTGACCACCGCGTCCGCCAGGGGCAAAACTTCCTCGCGGGTCAGCGTCTTTTCGTAGGACGAGAAGTACAGCCGCACGGTGATGCTCTTCCTCTCGCCTTCGTAGACGTCGATAACTTCCGCTTTTTGCAGCGGCGTCGCGCCGAACATGCCTTCCCAGGCGGGCACCAAATCGGCGTACACGGCACCTTCGGGCATCCAGAAGGACAGATCGATATAAATCCCCGGGAACTTGGACGGCTCGGCATAGCGGATGTCCTGCCGCGTGAGCGCCGCAAAGGTGTCCATGTCGATTTCGGCAAAGACGATGGCCGCCCGCTTGTCAAGCTTCTGGCCGCAGGCAGGGTGCAGCGTGGCCATGGAGCCGACTTTGACGCCGTTTGCAAACACGTCGGCGGTGTTCACCGGGTGCTGCCACGGGAACGCAGCTTCGGCGGAAGCAAATGTTGCGCCCTTGCCGCCCTTGATAGCGCCGATGGACGCTACCATATCCCGCAGGCGGAAGAACAGCTCTTTTTCGCTAACCGCCCGGCTGTACAGCACAATGGCCAGCTTCTTCCGCTCGTTGCAAAGCCCCTGCTCGTTGACGCCTTCCACCGCCCGGGCAATCTCAAACAAGCCGAACTCCTCGTCGTAGTTCCGGTTCTCGTAAGCAAAAACCAGCAGCGACGGCACCACCGACGGGCGCAGCACCGACTGTTCCGGCGCGGCGGCGTTGATGACGCGGACGTTCTCCATCGGGGCGATGCCGATTTCCTTGAGCTTTTTGTCGTCGTTCCAGATATACGAGTGCACCTCGTGGAGGCTGTACCGCTGCACCAGCAGGTCTTTAACGTCGTACTCGTCGGTCTTGCCGGCGGAGTAGCGGACCGGGGCCAGCGCGCTTCTGGTGGTGGAAATGGCGAAGTTGTCGTAGCCGTAGATGCGGGTGATTTCCTCGATTAAGTCCGCGGGGATGGTCACGTCCTTCGTGGCGCGCCAGGAAGGCACTGTGACGTCAAACGTGTCGCCGGAACGGACGACGCCAAACCCGAGGGAAACAAGCGTCTGTTCAATCTGATCGGCGGTGATGTCGATGCCCGTATAGCGGTCGACGTAGGCTTTGTCGATGGTCAGGCGGATAACGTCGAACTTCTTTACATAGGTGTCGGTCATGCGGGAGGTGATGACGACGCCCGGGTCCGCTTCCCGCAGAAGATGCAGGAAGCGCTCGACGGCCAGGCTCGTCATCTCCGGGTCGAGGGATTTTTCGTAGCGCATGCTGGCGTCGGTGCGAAGACCCAGCCGCATGGACGTCTTGCGAATCCCCGAAGACTCGAAGTTGGCCGATTCCAAAAACAGCGAGTTGGTCTCGTCTGTAATCTCCGAATCCAAACCGCCCATAATGCCGGCGATGGCGACAGGCTCGCCCTTGCTGCAGATCATGAGGGTGTTTTCGTCAATCAGCCGGTCGTTGCCGTCCAAGGTGCGGAAGGTAAAGGGCTTGTCAAAGCGCTTGACTTCGATTTGCTGCACTTTTTGCAAATCGAAGGCGTGCATGGGCTGGCCCAGCTCCAGCATAAGGTAGTTGGTAAGGTCGGCCAAAAGGTTAATGCTGCGCAGGCCGCAGTAGTGCAGGCGGATGCGAAGGGCCGTAGGCGACACCTTGCGCAGGATGTTTTCCACCGTCACGCCGCAGTACCGGTAGGCAAGCTCCGGCTCGTCAATCCGAATCTGCAGCTCGGGCAGGTGGGCAATTTCCGACGTGGGGAACACGGCAAGAGGTTTCAGGGGCCTTCCGACCAGCGCCGCAAACTCCCTGGCGATGCCGTAATGGCCCCAGAGGTCGGGCCGGTTGGTCAAAGACTTGTTGTCCACCTCGAAGATGACGTCTTCAATGGGGTAGATATCTTTGATATCCGTTCCCAGGGGCACGTTTTCCGTGATTTCCATCAAGCCCGAGTGGTCGCCGCTGATGCCCAGCTCCGCTTCCGAGCAGCACATGCCCTCGGACATAAACCCGGCCACTTCCGTTTTCAAAATGTCCTTGCCGCTTACCTTGCCGCCGGCCTTGGCAAAGGGCACCACCATCCCGACGCGCACGTTGGGCGCGCCGCAAACCACGTTATACACGCCGTCGCCGGCGTCGACCTTCAGAAGGTGCAGCTTTTTGGAGTTGGGGTGGTCGTTGACTTCTAAAATTTGGGCCACAACGACGTTTTCCACGTCCCGGCCTTTATAGTAAATGTCCTCCACTTCCGCCGTAGACAGGGTGAAGCGGTGGATCAGCTGTTCCAGATTCTGGCCGGAAAGGTCCACAAAATCGGAAATCCAGTTCATTGAGACAAGCATGCTTCTATCCCCTTTCTACTTGGCGGTAAACTGGGCCAGGCTCGCCAAATCGCCGCTGTTGAAATCGCGAATGTCGCTCACGCCGTACTTCATCATGGCCAGGCGCGTAAGCCCCAGGCCGAAGGCAAAGCCCGTGTACTCGTCCGGGTCGATGCCGCCGTAGCGTAGCACGTTGGGATGAATCATGCCGCAGGGGCAAAGTTCCAGCCAGCCCGAATGCTTGCAGGAAGGGCACCCTGTGCCGCCGCAAATCTGGCAGTTCACGTCCAGCTCAAAGCCCGGCTCTACGAAGGGGAAGAAGCCCGGCCGCAGCCGGACAGACACGTCCCGCTGGAACACCTCGGACAGCATGGTCTTCATGAAATAGATTAGGTTGGAAATGGAGATGTCCTTGTCGATCATCATGCCTTCCATCTGGAAGAAGGTGTTTTCGTGGGAAGCGTCGGTGGATTCATTTCTAAAGCACCGCCCGGGGAAAATCGCCCGTAAGGGCGCTCCGTACTTGCGCATAATGGAGTTCTGCGCGGCGGAAGTATGGGTTTTTAAAAGCTGCCCGTTGCTGAGATAATACGTGTCCTGCATATCTCTTGCGGGGTGGTGCTTAGGGATGTTAAGCGCTTCAAAGCAGGCAAAGTCGTCCACAATCTCGGGGAAATCCTCCACGGTAAAGCCCATGCTGTGGAAGATGTCCTCCAGCTCCCGCTGCACCAGCGTAATGGGGTGGTAAGACCCCTTCTTCTCCGTGCTCGGAAGCGACACGTCGTATTTTTCCGCCGAGAGGACTTTCCTTTCCAGCTCCTCAGCGGCAAGCCGCTCCTGCGTCTGGGCGATGGACTCCTCGGCCCGGCGCTTCAGGTCGTTAATGAGCTGGCCAATCGTCTTTTTCTGCTCCGCAGGCACGGCCTGCAGGCCTTTTAACAGCTCGGTCACTTTGCCCTTTTTGCCCAGATACGCCACGCGAATCTGTACCAGCGCGGCCGTATCCTGCACGCCGCACAAATCGATGCGCAGCTGTTCCCAAACAGCCTGGAGTTGCTGTTGCATACTTCTTCCTCCTCTATAAATAAAGCTTCGCCCCCTGCTTGGGGCGAAGCT
>JAKPBM010000108.1 GCA_029778935.1 Bacillota bacterium
ATGGAGGTGTATCATGATGCGCAAAAAGCTGTATCTGTTGTCCGGCCTTATCTTGCTGGCCCTGCTGCCGTCCCTGGTCGCCTGCGGCATGATCCCCAACGCCCAGGCTGTCGATTTGATGGAGGGCATAACGGCCAACAAGGTCGCCCCGCCCGCCCCTTCGGACGAGTTTCTCGACGTTACCAAAGACTTCAGCTTCGCCCTGTTCCGCCAGGTAGCCGGCGAAGATAACCCCCTTGTCTCCCCTCTCTCTGTCTACCTTGCCCTGGGCATGACGGCCAACGGCGCAAACTCTCACACGCTGGAAGAATTTGAAGCCGTTTTGGGCGGCGGCCTTTCGATGCAGACCTTAAACGAAGGGTACGCCTGGCTCATGCAGAACCTGCCCAGTTCGGAAAAGGCCAAGCTCGCCCTGGCCAACTCCCTCTGGATTCGGGAGGATGTGTCGCCGCTATCGGATTTCCTGCAGATCAACGCCGACTACTACGGCGCGGGCGCTTACCGGGTCGACTTCCAAAGCCCCGATACGGTGCGGCAGATCAACGACTGGGTCAAAACCCACACCGACGGGCAGATCGACAAGGTAGCGGACAGTATCAAGCCCAACATTGTACTAATACTGATTAACGCGCTGGCCTTTGACGCCGAATGGGCCTCAATTTACCAGCAGAACAGCATCCGCCCCGACAAATTTAAAAACCTTTCGGGCACCGTGTCGACGGTTTCCATGATGGAGTCCAAGGAAAGAATCTTTTTGAAAGACGACCTTTGCACCGGTTTTGTGAAACCCTACGCCGACGGGTACAGCTTTGTGGCGCTGCTGCCCAACGAAGGCGTGGCCTTTGCCGACTTTGTGAACGCCCTGGACGGCCGGCGGTTTGCTTCCCTTTGGGACAACGCCGAGGCAAAGCCGGTGTACGCCACGCTGCCCAAGTTCTCCTTCAGCTTTGACATGAAGCTGAACGACGCGCTGGCCGCCATGGGCCTAGCTTCCGCCTTTGACGATACCGCCGATTTTTCCCGCATGCTGGACGACCGTCAGCTTTGCATCGACGAGGTCATCCACAAGACGAAAATCGACGTCAACGAGCGGGGCACTAAAGCCGGCGCCATCACCGCCGTCACCGTCGGGGAAACGGCTTTTCTGGAGTCGGAAACGGTAACTCTCAACCGGCCGTTTGTGTACGCCATTGTGGAAAAGGACACGGGCCTGCCGGTCTTTATCGGCGCTGTGACGGAGTTTGCCAACTAAACATCTTTTCAAAAAACGCCCTCCTGTTTAACAGGAGGGCAAAACTTTTTGTAGGGAGGAAAAATCATGCCCAAAGCTGTCAGATGAGCACATTTGTGAGTTCGGTAGTATCGAAAACGGGCACACGGATTTTCATGCACCTATGCACCTTTGCCTAACCCGCCCCGCACATGGGACAAGGCAAATCACCCAGGTCCGCCGGCAAGCGGGCTTTTTAAAGCCAGAAAAGGCGCCGCAATGCCCACAGCGCCCGTTGACATCAGAATACCAAACCCGTCAGCAGCGCCAGACAACTTGCTTTTTGCATTACGCCGCCGTCACAATCAAGTGGCGGACGCTTGCGCCGTATCCGTAAATTGCGGAAGCACCATAGGTACAGCACACACGCAGCAATGGAACAGATTCGCCCGGCGTCAAGACGCATTTCTGCTAAAAGCATCTTCTTATACTACATATTTCGGCTGAGGTTATTTACCCGCATTATCCCGTATACGGGCGCGTTTGCGGGGCCATCTGCGGGAAAAGGCGGTTTCTTTGGCGGGCGGGAAACCGCCTGTGTAAACAGCTTGCCGCCTCACCTGCCGCTTCCGGCCCCCGCTTACTGTTACTGCTTCTCCCTTCTTCCATACCATAGCTTGGTTATTTTGACGCCTGCCCTAGGCCGTCAGATACGCCCTGCTTTGCCTCATTCCTAGCAAGCGCTCCTCCCTGCCACTGAAAGCAACACCCGCCTACGCAAAACACATTTCCGGCCTTGCCAAACAGCAAAAAGCCCCGGCATTTTGCCGGGGCTTTTCCAATTGGCGCGTTTCCAATACTTCCACAACGGCCGAATGTACATGTACCAAGGCCGAACCGTTCCCGCTTCAGCCCGAACCCTTTTGCTGACACCGCCTACTTTTCCCTCGGGTACGCCTTGTACAGGTGGACGATGTTTAGGTCTTCCGGCATATCCAGCCCGTGGGAACCGGCGTCGCCGTCGATTTCGTGGCAGCCGTGGTCCATGGCAAAACCTACGAGGGTGTTGTGGCGCTTCCAGTTGTTTTTAATCAGCTCGGAAAAGAGGGCAAAGGCTTCCGCGTTGGCCTTTAGCGCCGCCAAAGAGATGGGCGCTTCCGGGCCGTTTTTGTGCATGATGGAGTCGTAGTCGCCGTGGTATACGGCGATAAAGTCATATGTATCCGACAGAATCAGTTCGCAGGCTTTGGCGGTGATTTCGGGGATGGTTTCGTAGATAAAGTAGTCCATGTCCCGTTCCAGAAAGATCTTGCCCATGCTGCAGGTGTTGTCGGCGACGATGGCGGCCTTTTTGCCGGCGCGGATCATCGCGTCAAACAGGGTGTCGATTTTGATGACCGGCTTTTCATATTTCCGGATGCCGTGAACTTCCGGCTGCGCCCCTGTATACATGGTGCCAAAGCAGACGGGCGTCACCGAGGGCATCACCGTGCATAACGGCAGCTCCAGTTCCGCCCGGGCGGCGGCTTCCTCCACAAACCGGGGGTATTTCCGGTAGATCCACTCGGCGACGGCGTCGGGGTTGTACATGAAAACCCGGTCCGCCTTTTCGCCGCCGAAGCGGTCGTCGACGTACTTGACCAGCGGCTCCGCCGGGGCGTTGGCCTTTTCGGGGGCGGGGATGCCCATGGCGTATGCCAGCGCGGCGCAGACCGTGTCCAGGGAGAGGGGGTTGAGCGGTGCTTCCATACAAATCTCTCCTTAGCGTTTGAGTTTGGGTATATTGTAACACAAGCGGCGAAAAAACTCTATGCGAATCTGCCGGCGGCGTTTGCATTCTTGGCGGCGGGCAGAAATTTAGAAACAGAAAATGCATGCCGATGTATGCCCATCCTTCCTTCGTTTGTCCGGCCAGGCCCGCGGACGAACGGAGAATCTCCGCCCCCGGCGCCTGCCGTCCAAAGGGGAACGCGCAGGGCCTATCCGGCCAGCCTTTCCCTCCAAATAGGCTCAGGGATAGCGCATCCCAAGGCGATACCTCTTTCAAAAAACCTTGCGGCAGGCTTGCGCGACGGCAAAAGCCGCGTCGATGCCGACAATGCCACAGACCGCGTCATGCGCTAAACCTCGCAGATAGCAGAGCGGTAGGTGCAGCCCCGCTGTAACAATGACGCAGGCCAGCGTCATACTCTAATCCCCGCGGATGTAGGCAAAGCGCCAGGCCCCGGCCACGCGCCAAAACCTTGCCATAACAATGCGACAGGCCCGCTCCACAAGCGAAAGCCCCGCCGGTGAAGCAAAATGGCAACAAAGCCCATGCGCCTTAGCCATGCAGTATCAATGCTGCAAGCCTGCCTCACGCACCAATACCACTCCGAAGAAGGTAAAATAAAAACCCCGCCCATGCGCCTACGCCATGCTGCGCCCTGGCCCTGCCGTAATAATGCAGCAGGCCCCCAAGCACCTAAGCTACTCCAATGTAGCAAAGCGCCAGGCCCTCAGCCGGCCTGCCTGCCATGCCCCTTCCCGGATGGCACAGGGGCTTCCGCCCAACAGGACTTCGCCAAGCTCCGCACTGCCTACCGTCGCGCCCGCCTGTGCTGCGCCGCGGCAGAAAGTTCAGCCCCGCAGAGGCTGCTTTCCCCGCTCGGCGTACCGCCTCGCTCCTTCCCGTAAAAAAGCAGCCCCCGCAAGCTCTGCGGGGGCTTTGGCAGGGGCATGCCTTACTCCTGACGGAACACTTTGTCCAGCTCCGCCTGAATTACGTCCTGGTAGGCCTCCGCAGCTGCGGCGGGGGTAAGGTTGCCCTTATACACTTTGTCGTACAGCTCGAAACGGGTGACCTGGTACATGTCGTCGGAGCACTTGGCGATGTTCGCCTTGGCGTTGGGCAGCAGGTATTCGAACATGACTTCGACGGACTGCTGGTCACCCTGCATGAGGAATTCGATGTATTCGCGGTATTCCTCCTTGTCATACAGGCGGCGGCCCAGCTCGGTCATAATTTTGGCCGCGTTTTCCCAGCCCGGGTTGGATATGGGGGCTACGTAGACGTCCACGTCCACCATGTTCAGCATGTAAGTCTGGGCGTCGGGGCCTTTGGGAATGGGCAGAATGCCGTACTCGTCCACCATCGTGAAGGTGCCGCCGTCGCCGAAGTTGCTGCCGGTCAGCCCGGCAAAGCCGGCTTTGCCTTCATAGAAGATGGCGCGGCGGGCGCTGCGGTTAGGCACCGCTTCGCCTTCCAGCGGGTGCTGTACCTGCGGGTCGCCGGAAATGTTGTTCATGAACTCCATGGCTTTGATGACCCGCGGGTCGTTGAGGTTTGCCACCCAGCGGCCGGACGCGTCGCGGATGATGGGGCCGGAGCCGTTGGACCAGATTTCGTTACCGTCGCAGTCCAGCGCGACGCCCCAAATGTCGTTGACGCCGTCGCCGTCGGTGTCCTTGCTGATTTTCCGGGCGATTTCCAGGAACAGATCATATGTCCAGCGGCCGTCCCGCACCGCCTGGTACAACTCGTCCGGCGTGTAGCCCGCTTCCGTCACCAGCCGCTTGTTAAAAGCGTACAGGTGGCCGAAGGACATCTCCATCAGGTACTTGCCCGTTAAGTCCAGGCCCCAGATGTGGTCGTTCAGCTCCGTCATCAGGGTGTATTCCTGGTTGAAGCAGTCTTCGTTATACAGCTCCAGGCCCGCGTTCAGCATCTCCGGCGTTTCCAGCGGGCGCAGGCCGCCCATTACGGCGATGGGAATCCACGTGGACTGCCGCACGTTGATAAAGTCGCACAGCTTCGTGCCGGACATAACGGAAGACAGCAGGTTTTCCGTGGTGCGGTCGGTGGCGATGATGGTAATCTTGCAGTCTAACAGCTCCTCCACCTCCAGCACAAAGTCCTTCACGGCCTCGTGAATCGCCGTTTCGCCGGCGCCCTGCCAGATGCCCACGTCCTCGGGGGCGAGAATAAACTCATACCCGTTCAGTTTGACCTGGGTGGTTTCCGTCGTGGTGGTCTGGGGGGCCGAAGTGGTGGATGCGGGGGCTTTCGTGGTGGTGGCGGCGGTGGTTTCCTCCGTTTTGCCGCCCTTGCCGCAGCCCGAAAACACGGCTGCAACCATGCAGATAACCAAAAGCAACGTCAAGATCCTTCTCCTTTGCATGTATACTCTCCTTCCCTCACTATAAATTGCCGGTTTGCCACCGGTTTCTCCTCTAACTATAAAAAATCGTTATGTCGAAACATGTCATACAATTGTGCTTTTCGAAATTTAATAATTACAGGAGAATAAAAAACCGAGGCTCACATCCGTGAGCCCCGGTTTTTTATTGCAGTTCGGACAAATCGTAGGGCGTGGACTGGTACACGTAGTAGTTCAGCCAGTTGGTGTAGAGAAGATGCCCGTGGGCGCGCCAGGTGTTTTTCGGAGGCTGTGTTGGGTCGTCGTTGGGGAAGTAGTTTTTGGGAATGCGGATGGGCAGTCCCCTGGAAAGGTCCCGCCGGTACTCGTTGTTGAGTGTTTCCACGTCGTATTCCGAATGGCCGGTGACGAAAATCTGCCGCCCTTCCCGGGCCATCAGGATATACACCCCCGCTTCCTCGGAATCGGAAACAAGCGTCAATTCCGGGCAGGCCTCGATGTCCCGCAGGTCCAGCCCCGTATGGCGGGAATGGGGGGCCAGAAAACCGTCGTCAAACCCCCGCACCAGCGGCAGATGGGGCGTGCGCACCCGATGGGAAAACACGCCGAACATCTTTTCCGGCAGCGGCACCTTGTCGATGCCGTAGTGGCGGTACAGCGCCGCCTGGGCCGCCCAGCAGATGTGGAACACCGAGTGGACGTTGGTTTTCGACCAGTCCAGTATTTCGCACAGCTCGGGCCAGTAGTCCACCTGCTCGAAGGGCAGGTGCTCCACCGGCGCGCCGGTGATAATCATGCCGTCGTAGCGCTCGTGGCAGATTTCGTCGAAGGTGTGGTAGAACGCAATTAAGTGCTCCTGGGGTGTATTTTTGGAAATATGTGTCGAAGTTTGTAGTAGGGTGATATTAATCTGCAGCGGCGTGTTGGACAGGCAGCGGCAGATCTGCGTTTCGGTGGTGGGCTTGTCCGGCATGAGGTTCAAAAGCAGGATGCGAAGGGGGCGAATGTCCTGGTGGATGGCGCGCTCTTCGTCCATCACAAAGATGTTCTCGCGTTCCAAAACCGCCCGGGCCGGCAAACCGTCAGGTATCGTAATCGGCATGGGAGACCTCCTGCTTAGCAACAGTAAAAATATATGTTTTATATTATACAGGATCCGTTATAAATACGCAATCAACTATTCCTAACAGGAAAAAAGAGCACGGAAAGTCTTTCCTTTGTCACTTGTGTTTTTTCAGTTTCCGCCGGCATGTCTTTTTTCTGCCCGCTCAAAAAGGGAAACGGCCTTCGATTCGGAGGAAAAGGCGGTCTGCCCGGGCGAAATTTCGTCTTATCTGCGCAATATTGTTACAACAGGCCAACGATTTCGTAACAACGGGACAAACCTTCCTTCCAAAAGGCAACAGCGCGGGTTTTCGCCCGGTTTCGGGCGGTTTGACGCAAAATCCGCTTGAAATCCCGCGTTTTTCGCTATCGAAACCAGCCAAACGGCGGCGTTTTGATTCTGCCGAAAAAACCTGATTTTTTTTGGGCAAAATCGGTAAATCTCATTATATAAACAGTTGTGTGAAACGACAGTTTCTGATATAATAAAAGGTGAATTGGACTAAAATGAGCCTCGTCAAAGGGCTTCCTATGCGTTTTGCCAAGGATTTTAACAGGAGGTTTAATGATAATGAGTGTGACTGCAAATGACCGGAAGGCCATTGCCAACGCGACGGCATCCGCCCGCGCCAGAATTGCCGCTCTCTTAGACGAAGGCAGTTTTCTGGAAGTGGGCACCTTTGTAGCCCGCCGCCCCACCGAGCTTGACCTGACTTCGCTGGGCGCTCCCGCCGAAGGCGTCGTCACCGGCTGGGGCACCGTGGACGGTGCGCCCGTCTGCGTTTTCGCACAGGACGCTTCCGCCATGGGCGGCGCCATGTCCGAAATGCAGGCGAAGAAAATCACCGCCCTCTATGATTACGCCCTGAAAACCGGCGTACCTGTTGTAGGAATTTTTGACACGAAAGGCATTCGCCTGGCAGAGGGCGTCGACGCGCTGAACGGCTACGCTTCCGTCATCGCCGCCGCCCGGGCCGCTTCCGGCGTTGTGCCGCAGATCGCCGTAATTGCCGGCGGTTGCGGCGGTGCGGCCGCACTGGTTGCCTCCCAGTTCGACTTCCGCATCGTTCTGGACAAGGGCGAAATTTTCATGCACTCTCCGACGGTCGTGGCCGCCTCTTCGGAAAAGGCCGAAAAGAGCGCCGCCGGCAAGGCCGCCGTGGATAAGGGCTTGGCTGACTTTGTCGCCACTTCCGACGAGGAAGCGGCGGAAATTGCCAAGACGCTGCTCTCCTATCTGCCCTCCAACAACGCCGGCGACAAGAACTACGCCGTCACCACCGACGATCTGAACCGGCAGGTAGACGTCGCCGCCACGGAAAACGGCAAGCCCGAAGCCGTGCTGGCCCAGATTGCCGACAACGGCGCCTATTTTGCCGTGGCTCCCGATTATGCCCCCGCCGCGTTCACCGCTTTCGCCCGGTTTGACGGCGAAACCGTAGGCGTCTTAGGCGCTTACGACGTGCTGGACCGCAAAGCCTGCGAGAAAGCCGCCCGGTTCGTAAATTTCTGCGACGCCTTCGGCATTTCCCTGCTCACCATCGTAAACGCATCCGGCTTTGCCGTGTCCGATGACTTTGAGGAAAACGGCGGTGTTTACGCTGCGGCCGGCCTGGCCGCCGCCTATGCCGACGCGGGCATCCCGATGGTCACGCTGATTACGGGCAAGGCTGTCGGCTCCGCCTATGTGACGCTGGGCGCCAAGGGCTTGGGCTGCGACATGGTCTTTGCCTGGCCCAACGCGGAAATCGGCGCCCTGTCCGCCGAAACCGCCGTCGCCCTCTTTGCCGGCGACGCGTTTAAGGACGCGCCCAACCCGCTGGAAGCCCGCGAGCGCCTGATTAAGGAATACGCCGCCAAGGTCGCCGCCCCCCTGGAGACGGCCAAACGCGGCTATGTGGACGAGATTATCGAGCCTGCCGTGACCCGTCAGGTGATTACCTACGCGCTGGGCCTGCTCTCCACGAAAGTTTCCAATAAATAAGGAGGCGTGAAGATGCCTAACTGGTTTGTACCTGTAACCCTTGCGTTTATGGCTCTGGTTTTAATCGGGCTGGTGGCGCTTTTAGCGAAGGTTTCTTCCCTTTCCCGTAAGCCCGCCCCCGCCGCCGCTTCCGCTACCGCGGTTTCGGCCCGGGCCCCCGTCGCCCCCGGCATCGACCCCGCCGTGGTGGCCGCCATTTCCGCCGCCGTCTATGCGACTTTGGCGGAGAAGAACCCCAACGCGACGTTTACCATCCGATCCATTCGCCGTGAGACCAAATGGAACGGCAGCAGATAACACCGATATATTTGAGGAGGAACACACAGAATGAAACACCTGAAAGTTACGGTTAACGGCGTTGCCTATTACGTTACTGTCGAGGAAACCACTG
>JAKPBM010000136.1 GCA_029778935.1 Bacillota bacterium
CCTGCAGATAGCGCAGAGAGACCAGAAGGCCGTAGTTGTTGACGTTTAAAGCCTGATTGGGCTTGCCCATAATGGCAAGGTTCACCGACCAAAGGCCCAGCTGCGTGAGAATCCCGGCCAAAATGGCGGAAATGCCGAAAACCGTATGAAACACACCGGTGACAAGCCCCGTCAGCATGCCGACGAGGAAGGAAACCAGCAGCGCCACAAACACATTGTGGCCGTTTAAAATCATCATGACGCAGACCGCCCCGCCCGTGCAGAAGGAGCCATCCACCGTCAGGTCGGCCATGTCCAGCACGCGGAAGGTTATGTACACGCCGATGGCCATGATGCCCCAGATTAACCCTTGCGCAATTGCGCCAGGCAGCTGTGCGATAAGCTCAAGAATGTTGAGTCCCAAAATCATTCCCCTACCTGTTACAGAATATGCGTCTTTTTAATTTTATAAATTATAATACAAACCGACAGAAAAGGGAAGCCCTTTTCTGTCGGCGTACAGCGTGGAGCATCCGAAAAATTATTCGATGGCGACGTATCCTTCGGGAATGGTCACACCCAAAGCTTCGCAGATTTCCGGGTTGTACATCTTCGTGAAGTTCGGGGCGTACTCGATCGGCATGGTGGAGATGTCCGCCTCGCCGGTCAGCACCTTGTAAGCCATCAGGCCGGTGGCGTAGCCGAGGTCGTAGTAGTCGATGGACAAAGTGGCGACGCCGCAGCCGGCGGCAATGCCCTTTTCGCCCGCCACAACAGGCACGCCGGCGGGACGGGCAATGTTGTCGATAATGCCGGTATTGGAAGCTACCGTGTTGTCCGTGGGAACGTAGATCACGTCGCTGGCGGAAACCGCCGTGTTCGCGACAAGGGCCAGGTCATTGGAGTCGGAGAAGGGGTAAAGGGTGGCCGTGTAGCCGAGGTCTTCCAGATACTTCTTGACCATGTTGACCTGGTAGAGGGAGTTCGGCTCGCCGGAGCAGTAGAGCAGGCCCACGTTCTTAGCGTTGGGGAACAGCTCTTTCACCATGGCCGCCTGCTGGTCCAGCGGGGCCAGGTCGGACGTGCCGGAGACGTTGCCGCCGACAACGCCGTTGAAGTTGGCGATATCCAGCGCGACGCCGTACTCGGTAATGGAGGTGCCGAGAATCGGAATGTCGGAAGTGGCCGCCGCGGCCGCCTGCAGCGCCGGCGTGGCGTTTGCCATGATCAGGTCAACCTTGCTGGCGACAAAGCCGTTAGCGATGGTAGCACAGGTGGTGGGTTCGCCCTGGCCGTTCTGGACGGTGATGGAGACGCGGTCGCCGAGTTTCTCGGTCAAAGCGTCTACAAACCCCTGGGTCGCGGCGTCCAGAGCCACATGCTGAATCAGCTGCACGACGCCGACGGTGTATTTCTTCTGCTCGTCTTGATTTCCTCCGTTGCCGCAGGCGGCGAGGGAAAGCACCAGCGCCGCAATTACAATGAGGGCGGTCAGTCTGCGCATCTTTTTCATGTTTCGTCCTCCCGTTTGTGTAGCGTTCCTTGCTGTCAATTACCGGTGTATACTTTATCATAACTATGTATAAAGTATTATTTGTAATTATAAGCGACAGGGAGAAAATGTCAATAGATAAATACACTAAACAAGTTATAATATTATGGATAGCCGGTCGAAAATCGGCAATTTTACCAATATTGCAGGAATGACGGCATGAATGCAATGGTTTGCGTTCGAAATGACGGAAAAACATCATATTGCAAACCTGGGAAAGAGTTCACCCTTGCGCATTACGGCGGAGTCTGCTATGATGAGTCGGAAGTAAACTGGCGGGGCTGCGGCCCGCCCGCAACAAATGGGGTAATATGGATGAAACTGCTGCAAACGGTGATAGAGGCCGGCGCAACATCGCCCTTTTCGCTTCTGCATTTGAGCGACACGCACCTTACGCTGGCGGACGAACGGGACTGCGAGAGTAAGCTGCTTCTGGCCCAAAGGCGCTCGAAAGGCTTTCCCACGGCGGAGGAAGACCTGGCCTTTGCCGCCGCCTATGCCAGGTCGAAAGGCCATCTGCTGGTACATACGGGCGACCTCATCGACTTTGTTTCGGAAGCCAATCTGGATGCGGTGAAGAAGTTTACCGACGAGAACGACTGCTTTGCCGCTGCCGGCAACCACGAGTTCAGCCTGTTTGTAGGCGAAGCCAAAGAGGATGAAGCCTACCGCAATACCAGCCTGGCCAAAGTGCAGGCATCGTTCAAAAACGACATCCGGTTTTCTTCCCGCATTGTCAACGGAGTTAATCTGGTGGCGCTGGACAACTCGTATTACCTCGTTGACCCTTGGCAGCTGGAGCGGCTGAAAGCGGAAGTCGAAAAGGGGCTGCCCATCATTCTTCTGGTCCATACGCCTTTGTACAACGAGGAGCTGTACAACCACAGCCTGTCCCGGCAGGCGTATGGGGCGCCGGCGTACCTCATGAGCGTGCCGGAGGAGAAAATGCGCCACTACTCGCCGGATCGGTACGAGCAGCAGAAAGAGGACGCCACCACGGCGGAAGCGTACCGCTTTATCTCTGAAACCCGGCTGTTTAAGGCCATCCTCTGCGGCCATCTGCATTACGACTATGAAACCGTGCTGTTCGGGTTTTTGCCCCAGTATGTCGTCGGCGTCGGTTCCGCAAGGGAATTGTTCGTGCGGTAGGGCAGTGGCGCGGCGGGAGCAGGGTTCCATAAAAGTCAGCAAAACGGAACCGTCTCACAGTGTCAGAATCGTATATGTGTAATAACCCTTATATTCCATTTCATATCGATGAGAAATGCCTGGTTACATATTGGTTACATTTATAGAACATGATAAAAAACCGGTCTAGTAAGACCGGTTTTCTTCTTGTATGCCTAACCATTTGCTTGCCGCCTGTTTGGACGAACATTCCGCGGCAAGCCCTGTTAATTACCTGTATACGATTCCTTTCCGTTCGGAAAGCCGCCAAAGGGCCAAAGCGATGGCCAGACAGACAGCTTCCGCCACGGCCACAGTATACCAGACGAACTGGTACCCGAACACCAGCGGCAGGAAGTTGATGCAGAGGAAGCTAAACACAAAACTCCGGAACACGTTCAGCGGAATGGCGTACACCGTGCGCTTGGTGGAAAACAGGTATGCTGCGATAACGGTGCTCAGCGACGCGAACACATAGTTCAAACAGAACTTCGGCAGAGAGCGGACGACAATCTCCACCGCCGCCGGATCTGCCCCAAACAGGATGCAGACGGGTTTGCCAATGACAAAAGTCAATGCGAACACCGAAAGCCCGCCTACGGTCGCGATTATCAGGCCGCTTTTGTAGTAGTATTTCAGGCTCTTGTCGTCCTTGGCGCCGTAGCTTAACCCATACAGAGGCTGCATGCCGCCGGCCAGGCCGAACATGAGCGAGGCAAACAGGGAGCTGGCGTAGCCGATGACGGAGTAGGCGTTCACCGCCGTGTTGCCCAGGTGGCGGATGAGCACGTTGTTCATGGAATAGGTGGTAATCGGCGCGCCGAACTGGGAAATCATCTCAGGGAAGCCGCGAAGCATGATTTTGCGGTATAAAGCCGCTTTCGGCTGAAAGGCCGAGAAGCGAAGCTGGCCTTTTTTGAAGATAAAGTGGCTGGAAACATAGAGGCAGGCGCAGAGGTTGGCAAAACCGGAGGCAAAAGACGCGCCGCCGACGCCGCCGAGCAGGTCACGCAAGGGATAGACCATGATGTAGTCCCCGATAATGTTTACAACGGTCAGAAGAACCGCCGCTTTGGAGGACAGGCGCGGGTTGCCGTCGTTTCGGCTGTACTGGTTCATGCAGTAAAACAGCGCCATGGGTATCAGAAACACCGAATACCAGAACACATAGTCGGAAACCATCTGCCGGTACGTCTC
>JAKPBM010000138.1 GCA_029778935.1 Bacillota bacterium
CGCCGTGGGCGAAGTTGATCAGGCGGATGATGCCGTAAACCATGGTATAGCCCAGGGCTATGAGGGCGTAGATGCTGCCCAGCGACAGCCCGTTCACCACCTGCTGCAAGAACTGATCCAAAGTAAAAACTCCTTCCCCACCACTTGTTGGTGCACCGCGGTTTGGTGCGCCACTGTTTGTGCCATATACGGAAGGGAGGGCGATACCTATCGCCCTCCGCCTTAACCGTATATCGGCAAAAGAACCGTTTTTCTTAACCCTTGTCTAATTCTGCGCTACGCGGACCGCCGTAGCCTGCTGGCCGTTTTCCAGACCGATAACGACGATGGTCTTGATGGCGTTGTGGTTTTCGTCAATGGTGACGGAACCGGTGACGGCGGCCAGATCCTTCGTGGAAGCAAGGGCATCCCGGAGAGCCGTGCCGTTGGTGGAGCCGGCGCGCTTAATAGCGTCCGCCAGGAAGTACACCATGTCGTAGCCCAAGGCGGCGAAAGCGTCAGGCTCGCTGTTGTATTTGGCCTTGTAGCTCTCGATAAACTTTGTAACGGCGGGATCCTCTTCCAGCGAGGAGTAGTGGTTGGTGAAATACACGTCGTTCAGAGCGGACGCGCCGGCTAAATCGACGAGCTTGGGCGAATCGAAGCCGTCGGCGCCCAGAACGGGGGCGGTGAGGCCCAGCGCGCGGGCCTGCTTGATAATCAGGCCGGCTTCTTCGTAGTAACCGGGCAGGTAGATGACGTCAAACTCCATGGCGGCGATCTTGGTCAGAATCGCGCTGAAGTCGGTGTCCTTGGCGACGTAGGATTCCTCGCCAACAATCGTGCCGCCTTTTTCTGTGAAGATCTTCTTGAAGTTGGCGGCAAGACCCTTACCGTAGTCGCTGGAGCTGTCCAGGATGATGACGGCCTTGGAAGCGCCCAGTTTCTCCAGCGCGAAGTTGGCCATGGCCGCGCCCTGCACCGAGTCGGTGTAGCAGATGCGGAACACGAAGTCCTTCAGGCCCGTTTCGTCGACGGTGACGTTGTCGGCGGTGGCGGAGCCGGAGATGGAAGGAATCTTGTTCTTCTGCACCACGGGCGACTGGGACTTATATGCGCCGGAGGTGGCGGGGCCGAGGATGGCCACGACTTTGTCCTTGGTAATCAGGCGGGTGGCCAGGGTGGCCGCTTCGGCCGCGTCGGACTTGTTGTCTACCTGTACGGGCACGAGCTTTTTGCCGTTGACGCCGCCGGCGGCGTTGATTTCTTCAATGGCGAGCATAATGCCGTTGACGGAGCTCTGGCCGTAGGAGGCTACCTGGCCGGAAAGCTCATAGTTGACGCCGATCTTGATTTCGTCGGCGGAACCGGAACCGCCGCCGCAGCCGGCCAGCAGGCCGACCATAAGGCCTAAAGCCAGAACGAGGGCAAGCATTTTCTTCATACGTAATCACCTTTTCCTGTTTGCTTTACTCTAAGTTTGGGTTGCGTATGTATGTAAGGCGGATGCCGCTCAAATGGGCGGCCGCCTAAACACCTAGAATCGGACGGCCAAACCTTTGGCCTTTTCAATCGCTTCGCTTACGATGCCTTCCACGTCGGCGCCGATGATGTCCAAGCCCTCGGCGGCGATGGTCTGGAAGTCGGTCAGGCCCAAAAAGCCGAGGATGGTGCGCAGATACCGGTCGCCCATCTCCCAGTCGGCCAAAAAGCCCTGGGAATACACGCCGCCGCGGGCGGCGATGTTGACCACTTTGCCGGTGCAGAGGCCCACCGGGCCGTTTTCGGTATATTTAAAGGTAATACCGGCAAAGCATACGTAGTCGAGATAGGCCTTTAAGATGGCCGGGATGCTCAAGTTCCAGAACGGCGTGGCAAAGACGTACTTGTCGGCGTTTAAGAACTGGTAGGTGTACTTTAAAACGGGGTGATTGGGGTCCTTCGCCGCGTCGTGGCGCAGAAGCTGCAGGTCTTCTACCGTTAGAAAGCGGATGCCTTCCTTGTACAGATCCAGCGTGATGATTTCGTCCTCGGGGTGATGCTGTTTGTAGGTTTCAATAAAAGCATCGGCTATGCGCACGGAACGGGAGGTTTCGGGCGTAGGAGTCGCTTTCACGTATAATACGGTTGCCATTATACTCGTCCTTTCGACAGGTTGTGAAGGGGAAAACAAACGGGCAGCAGAGGGAAAATTTACATACCCGTTTCTGTTAAGCAGTATAATACCACTTTCTGAATAAAAATGCAAGACGAAATGATAATTCTTTCAAACTGACAAATATTCGCGAGAACGGTTCACCGGGGCTTAGGAAAACTGCCGAGCGGACCGGCGGAAAGCCCATGCAAAAGGGGGAGGAAACCTTGTAATGCGGCCGATTTTTGCGTATAATATGGAAAGAAGAAAGAATAACGGGACCGGCGCGTTCCGTTTGGAAAAGCGTGTAATTATTTTAACACAGGTTCCCGCATTGACCGCATGCACCGCACACCAGGAGAATTTGCAGGAATTCCACATAGGGGCTGCATGCCCGAAGGGAGTTGTTTCGATGAGTAACGCATATTACGAGGAATACCGGCGGTGGCTTTCCGCCCCGAATCTGACCGACGACGAGCGGGCGGAGCTGTCCGCTCTGGATCATAACGAGATCAAAGAGCGGTTTTTCGCGTCTTTGTCCTTCGGAACGGGAGGGCTGAGAAGCACCATGGGCATGGGCGCGGGGCGGATGAACCGGTTTACCGTCGGGCAAGCCACGCAAGGCTTAGCCGACGCGCTGAAAGCGCAGAACAAGGCGGACAAAGGCGTCGTCATTGCCTACGACTGCCGCATCGGAAGCGAGGAGTTTGCCAGACTTTCGGCGGAAATTCTGGCCGCCAACGGCATCCCCGTGTATATTTTCGACGGCATGCGGCCAACACCCCTGCTTTCCTTCACGCTGCTTCGGCGCAAATGCGCGGCGGGCATCAACATCACCGCCAGCCACAACCCCAAGGAATACAACGGATACAAGGTCTACTCCGAAGACGGCGCGCAGCTTTCCGACGAAAACGTGGCGCTGGTTTCGGAGAAAATCCGGGAAGTGGACCTGTTTTCCGGCGTAAAGCGCGTGGACTTTGACAAGGCCGTCGCCGACGGGAGGATTACCGTCATCGGCGACGAGGACGACGAGGCGTTTCTCCAGGCCGTCCTGTCCTGCCGGCTGCGGCCGGAAGTGACGGAAGGGAGCGCCCTTCGCATCGTATACACGCCCTTCCACGGCACGGGGGCGGCTTTTGTACCGAAAGTGCTGGAGCGGGCGGGACTGAAAAACATTTTCTGCCAGAAAGAGCAGATGCGCCCCGACGGCACGTTCCCCTCGGTCAAAAGCCCCAACCCCGAGGAAAAGGAGAGCTTCGCCCTGGCCATCGAGCTGGCCAGGGAAAAGGATGTGGATTTAATCATCGGCACCGACCCCGACGCCGACCGGGTCGGCATTGTGGTGCGGGACAAATCCGGCGAGTATGTGGCCTTGACGGGCAACCAGACGGGGATTCTGCTGATGGACTACCTCATTCGCTCCCGGAAGGAAAAGGGCAGCATGCCTGCCAAGCCTGCCTTTGTGACGACGATTGTCTCGTCCCGCATGGCCCAGGCCGTCTGCGACTATTACAACGTCCGGCTGGCCTATTCCTTTACGGGGTTCCGCTTCATCGCCGGCATCATGGACGAACTGGAGCGGGAAGGCTACACCACTCTGATGAGCTTTGAGGAAAGCTACGGCTATCTCATTGGCAGCCACTGCCGCGACAAGGACTCGGTGACCGCCTCGCTGCTGATTGCCGAGATGGCCGCCTGGTATGAAAAGCAGGGCATGACCTTGTATGACGCGCTGGAAAACCTGTATCAGACCTACGGCTATTTTGTGGACGAAACCATCTCCGTCCGCATGCCCGGCACCAACGGCCTGGCCGCCATGGCCAGACTCATGGACGATTTGCGCGCTAACCCGCCGAAAGAGCTGGGCGGCTGCGCTGTTGCCGGCGTGCGGGATTATCTGACGGGCGTGTTCCGAACGGCCGGCGGGGAAGAGGCGCTGCCGCTCAAAAACTCCAACGTGCTGTCGTTTGAACTTTCCGACGGGTCGGCCTTCATCGTCCGCCCCTCAGGCACGGAGCCGAAAATCAAGTTCTATTTGCTGACGAAAAACGAAAGCAAAGAGGAAGGGCAGAAGAAAGTGGCCCGTCTGGCAGAAGAGGCCAGGGCTTTGACGAAGGCGTAAATATGCATATTTTTGCAACCGGGGGTTTCGCCGTTTTCGGCGAAACCCCCGGTTTTCTGTACGGGCAGGGGGCAAGCGGCGGCTTTGTGCAGTTGTGCGGGCAGGGAATTTCCCGTGGCTTTATCAGATTCAGTTTATGTGGGTCAGGCGCAGCAGGTGGCTTCATAAGCTTGATCAGGCAAGGAACGGTTTGGATTCATGAGTTTCAGCGGATATGGAACATCCTGTGTTTTCGTCCGGTTATGCGGGTCGGGACGTTCTGCAGTGTCATTATGCAGGCGCGGGATGTTCTGGGGCTTTATTATGCTAATGCAGGACATTCTGCGGCTATATGAGGTTGCCCGGACTCGGAACAGTCTGCGGGTTCATGTGATGAATCGGGCTTGGAACAGTCTGCGGGTTCACGCGATGAATCAGGCTCGGACATTCTGCGGGTTCAGGCGGTGAATCGGGCGTGGAAGTTCTTGTTTTGGGCGTCATTTCGGTGTTAGTGCTACCGCTTTTGGGCGTGGGCTGTGCCGAGGAAGGAAGCCGTTGCGGATTGGCATGGTCAACTGGGTAAACATGCGCCGAAGCCGGGCTTGGCAGGGGGGCTGGCATTGTATCAGGGGACGGGGAAGGGGCGGGCAAGCTTTGTTTGTCGGCAGAGTATGTTTAGGCGGGCAGCAGGGTTTGCTTTGGCGGGGCGGGGTTTGTTATGGTAGAGCGGGGAAGGCTGTATCGGCGGGCGCGTGCTGTTAGAGCGTATAGATGTACAGCCCGCAGGCCAGCCAAACGGCGACGACGGGTTTTCCATGCGGCGGCATGTTGTTCCGGGGCAAGCTGCGATAATCTGCGAGGTTGAAGGAAATCGGCGGGCAGTCTGCCGGATTTGCCTAAGGGCGGCGGCCCGGCAAACTGCGGGCCAAGCCGTGTTGCCGCCGATAAAGAGGAGACAATGCGGTTTTGCGGCGGGACGGGAAAATATATAAAATTTTTGTGAAACTTTAGGAATCTTTCTCACGAAAAGCGTTTTTGTGCCGATATATATATTAAGTATATTCGCTTCAAAGCCGTTATGCCGCCGCGCGTTGCCGCGGTTTTTTGCATTGCCGCTGCCGATAATTTTTCCGGATGTCGACAAATCAG
>JAKPBM010000143.1 GCA_029778935.1 Bacillota bacterium
CAAGGGAGGTGAAACAGAATGGTCAAAATCAGACTGCGCAGAATGGGCGCCAAGAAGCACCCGTTTTACCGCATCGTCGTGGCGGATTCCCGTTTCCCCAGAGACGGCAGATTCATCGAGGAGATCGGCACCTACAACCCCATGGTTGAGCCTGCCGAGGTGAAGGTTGACGCGGAGAAGGTCAAGGAATGGATGAAGAACGGTGCCCAGCCCACCGAGACGGTCAAGGCCCTTCTCAAAAAGGAAGGTCTCCTGTAAGCGAACCGGAAAGGACGTAGAACCTGTATGAAAGAGCTTCTTTCGTATATCGTAAAGGCGCTGGTTGACCATCCCGAGGCCGTTTCCATCAACGAAACCGAACGGGACGGCGAACTTGTGCTGGAACTGACGGTGGACCCGTCGGATATGGGCAAAGTGATCGGCCGCCAGGGAAGAATTGCCAAGGCCATTCGCACGCTGATCAAAACGGCCGCTGTTCGCGAAAATCGTCGCGTTTCCGTAGATATTCTCGGGTAAACCATCCAACAAGATAGGGCGGCTGCCAGGCTGCCTTATCTTTTTATTTGCGGAAAAAGAAAACCTCCGAACCGCAGTACGCAGTTCGGAGAAGGGGCTATTTGCGGGATACGGCCACGTACATGGCCATCCGCCGCGGGATATCGTTTTCAAAGGGAAACGCGTCGCCCTCCGGCGGCAGTTCGCCGTAAACGGGCACTGTTGGCAGACGGCCGCAATGCGGGTGTTTGCCGCGATTTTGTCTATCATTTTTTCTCCCTCCCGCCGGTGAATATAAACGGCAGGAAGGGAAACCACAGAACCGTATTTTCAGGACTACCGGAGACGCATCAACCAGCGGTTGATGCTTGACCAAGGAGGAACCGCCATGTCAGATTCCCTGTTGCCCGCCGGGACCATCGTTACGACCCACGGGGTTCGCGGCGAAGTAAAGCTGCGCCCGGCCACCGACAGCGCCGAGTTTCTGCTTTCCATCCCCGTGTTCTACATTGACGGAAAGCCCGTAAAGCCTTTGCGGCTGCGGACCCACAAGGGCGCGCTGCTCATGCTGCTGCCGGAGATTTCATCCATCGACGCGGCCATGCCGCTGATTGGCAAAACGGTCTATTTTGATAAAAACGACAAAGACCTGCCCGAGAACACCTACTTCATCGCCGACCTAATCGGGCTGGAAGTCTTTGACATTCGGACGGGCCGCGTCATCGGCAAAATCACAAACGTGCTGCAGCCGCCTCCTCACGACGTGTACGTCGTGCACGACGGGAAAAACGAGACGATGATTCCCGCCGTGCCGGAGTTTATCCAAGAGGTGGATTTAGCCCGGGGGCGCATGGTGGTAAAAACGATTCAGGGTATGGGGGACGAAGGGTATGTTGCAGATTGACGTGTTAACCCTGTTTCCCGACAGCATGTCCGCCGTGCTCAACGAAAGCATCATTGGCAACGGCATCAAAAAAGGCTATCTTGCCATCGATTTCCACCAGATCCGCGACTACACCACAAGCAAACAGGCCCGGGTGGACGACGCGCCCTACGGCGGCGGCATGGGTATGCTCATGCAGGCGGATCCGTTGTACCGGGCCCACCGGGCCGTGCTGGAAATGCGGGGGAAAGACCACATCCACACCGTCTACCTAAGCGCCCAGGGGCAGGTGTACAACCAGAAAATCGCCCGCAGGCTTTCCACGCTGGACAACTTCATCCTGGTCTGCGGCCATTACGAGGGCATTGACCAGCGGTTTATCGACGAGTGCGTGGACGAGGAAATCTCCTTGGGCGACTTTGTGCTGACCGGCGGCGAAATCCCCGCCATGGCGATTTGCGACTCGGTGGGGCGGCTTCTGCCGGGGGTGCTGGCCGACGAAAGCTGCTACACGGACGAAAGCCACTGGTCGGGGCTTTTGGAATATCCCCAGTACACGCGGCCGGAGGTTTGGAACGGCCGGGCGGTGCCGGAAGTGCTGCTTTCGGGCAACCACGAAAAGATCCGCAAATGGCGCAGGCGGCAGCAGTTACTCATCACCCGCGCCAGAAGGCCGGATTTATGGGCCAAGTTCACGCCGACCAAAGAGGATTTGCGGCTTTTGGAAGAAGACGGGGAGTAACGCGGCGTTCCGCTTCGGCAGGAAGCGGGGAGTTTGCTTTTTGAGAAGTATAATGTCTGGCTTACGGAGAGGAAAAAGGAAAGCAGCACGTCCCTGTTTTTAAAGCCGGACGTCTAGACTATGGAAAGAGCAGAATAGCTTGCGGAAAAGCGTATGGGTATCGGCTTGTTGAAAGGATAAAAAAGGAACGGTTCCTGCGAACCGTTCCTTTTTTGTGTGTAAAATGGTTTTTAGCGGGATAGTGCCGTTTTGCGGGAAGGTGCGTTTTGGTACTGTGGCAGACGAGGTTGCGCTGCGCAAAAGGAACTTCCGCGCGGCGTGCAGCGCCTGTTTTGACGGAAAATGGTTGCGATTTGCGCACCTTATTGACGGTTAAACGATTT
>JAKPBM010000154.1 GCA_029778935.1 Bacillota bacterium
GACGGTCAGCACCGCGCCGGAGGAGACCACCGCCGCTACAACGGAAGAGCCGGTGGAAACGACGCTGCCGCCTATCACCATGACGGTGCCGCTGCTGCTTCCGCAGGATATTGAGCTGCCGGCGGAATATTTGGTGGAAATCTACCAGGACGGCGGGCTTATCTTCCGCGAAACCGTGGCCAAGTCCCAGGGCACGCTGACGCTGACCATTACAGGCCGCGGGACGGTGGAGCTGGACGTGTATATCGACGGTTCTTACTGGAAAAAACAGACCGTAGCGCTGGAGTAAAGCCATGCAGGGAAGAATTGTCAAAGCAACGGGTTCCCACTTTGTGGTAATCGGCCCGGAAGGAGAGCTTACCTGCCGGGCCCGGGGAAAATTCCGCCTGGAAGGGGAGTTTCCCTTAGCCGGCGACTTTGTGGAAGCCGTTCCCGACGGCACGGCGGAGGGTATGGGCGTAATCAAAGCCCTGCTGCCGCGGAAAAACCGGCTGGTGCGGCCGCCGGTGGCCAACGTCGACCGGCTGCTCATCGTCGCTTCGCTGGCCCCGCCGGTGACCACCCTGACATTGGTGGACTATCTGACGGCACTGGCCGAGTACCACGACATTGTTCCCCTTATCTGCTTTAACAAAACGGACATTGCGGACGCGAAAGAAACAGCCGCCCGGTACCGCGCGCTGGGCTACCCCGCCGTGGCGGCCAGCGCCAAAACGGGGGAGGGGCTAAGCGAACTGGCCGAAGCCCTGTCCGACGGGCTGACGGTGCTTACGGGCGAATCGGGCGTGGGCAAATCAAGCCTACTTAACGCCCTTTCTCCCAACCTTTCCGCCCGCACGGGGGAAATCAGCGCCAAAAACGGCCGCGGCCGGCAGACGACCCGCCATGTGGAGCTGATTCCCTTTGGCAACGGCTATGTGGCCGACACGCCGGGCTATTCCTCTTTTGACGCGGTGGAAATGGATATGACGGAGAAAGAGCGGCTGCCCTGGTGCTTTGTGGAGTTTCGGGAGTATCTGGGCCGGTGCAAATACAATGACTGCTCGCACGTTTCCGACGAAGGCTGCGCCATTTTGCAGGCACTCCAGGACGGGCATATCAGCCCCAGCCGGCACGAAAGCTACGTGCGGCTCTATGACAGGTTAAAGGAAGTCCGGAAATGGGAGCTGAAAAAGAAATAATCTGTTCGCCCGAAGCCTTCTGGAAGGGCGGCACCCCTTGCGTCATCTGGTGCGCTTCGCCGGAAGATAGGGGGACGGCGTTTCTGCCCTATTTGCAGCGGCCCTGTTTTCACATGGCCGCCGACGGCGGGTGGAAGAAAGCCGCCGCCCTTGGCATAACGCCGGACATGCTGGTGGGGGACTTTGACTCCCTGCCGGAGCTTCCTTTGGAGGCAGGCAGCGTCCTGCGCCTTCCGAAGGAAAAGGACGACACGGACCTGCAGGCCTGCGTTAAGGAAGGGCTGGCCAGGGGTTTTCGGCACTTTCTGCTGGTCGGCTGTACCGGCGGCAGGCTGGACCATTTTTTGTCCGTGCTGTCCGTGCTTGCTTTTCTGGAAAAGGAAGGGGCGCGGGGGATGATATTAGCGGAAGGAAACCGGATTTTTTGGGCGGAAGGCCCCTTTGCCGCGGTGATTCCGAACGACCCGGCGTTTCCGTATTTTTCCCTGCAGCCTATGGACGAAAAGGTCTTAGGCGTAACCATCCGGGGCGCCAAATACCCTCTTATGAACCACACCCTGTACCGCGCCGCTTCCTTAGGCATCAGCAACGAGGTTTCCGCCGAAGCGGCAGCGGTTTCGGCCCGGAAGGGCGCATTACTCATCATACTGAGCAACGACAAGAAAGGCGGCTGACTATGGAGACAGGTTATATCGAGTACATGGTGCGGCGGTTGCCGCAGGCTAAAGACGCGCTGATAAAAGCGGGCATCGCCCTGGCGGGTATTGGGATTATGGCCCTGGGGATTGTCTACGCCGGCATTTTAAGCATTCTCATCATCGCCGCGGTGATGGTGGGCGTGTTTATGATTTACAGGCAGTTTGAAATCGAATACGAATACATCTTCACTGACGGGCAGCTGGACGTGGACAAAATCATCGCCAGAGAGCGGAGGAAAAGCCTGCTGACCGTCGAAGTGAGCGAGTTTGAAATCTTTGCGCCCATGCAGCCGGAATTTTTCCGCCCCTACGAGCGGCAGAACTTCCGGCGGAAAATCGACGCCTCCACGACGCCCCTTTCGAAAGAACGCTGGTTTGCGGTGGTTGACGGCGAAGGCGGGAAGACCCTGCTGATTTTTGAGCCGAACCAGGCCATTAAGCAGGCCGTGCGCCGCGTAATTCCCAGCAAGGTGCAGGGGTTGCAAAGGTAATGGACATCTCCGTCGGCACCGATTTGGAAGAAGTGGCCCGGTTCGCCCGCTGGCTTACCGAAGGCAGGGGGCTTTCCCGGCTGTTTACGCCGGATGAGCTTTCCTACGCCCAAAGCAAGGGGGCGGGGGCGGCAAGGACGCTGGCCGGCATGTTCTGCGCCCGGGAAGCCTTCTGCAAGGCTGTTGGCGAAGGGGTCGGTCTGCTTTTGCGCCGGGAAATGGAAGTGGTGCACGAGCCGGGCGGCCGGCCCGCACTGCGCCTTTGGGGCCGGACGGCGGAGCGGTTTGCGGAGTATTCCTTCTCCCTCTCCATTTCCCACAGCAAAGACTACGCCGTGGCCACGGTAGTCGCCTGGCGCAAAT
>JAKPBM010000171.1 GCA_029778935.1 Bacillota bacterium
CGATAACAGTGTTGCCGTAGGAGCCGTCGGAGCCGGAAAAGCTGACCACGCCCTTGGCCGTGGCCTGTATGGGCGTGCCCCGTTTGGCGGTAATGTCTATGCCTTTGTGGAATTCGCCGCGGCCGGTGAAGGGCGAGCCCCGCCGCCCAAAGGACGAGGACACCAGCCCCTGCGTGGGCCAGGTGGACGGCGTGGCCGAGAGCACTTCGCGGTTGTCGCGGATGGTGCGCAAAAGTTCCTGCTGCTGCACCTCTTCCAGGTGGACGTCCGTATCCAGTTGTTTGATGAAGGTGTGCATTTTGCGGGTCAAAAGCTCCTGGCGGTGCAGGGGCAAATAACCCTTGGAAAAATCGTCCAGGCCGGGCCCGCCCAACGCGGAGCTTTCAAAAGGCTCGGTATCGAGGTTCATCATCAGCCTGAGCTTGGAGTCGAATTGCTGCACGCGGGAAAGATCGGTCTGGATGGTGCGCAGCTTGGCGGTCATGCTTAAAAGCTGGCCGTTTTGCTCTTCCACCAGCTTTTCCGCTGTGGTCAGCCGTTCCTCGTAATGTTTGCTTTTGTTGTAAAATTGCCACAGATAAATATTCCCCGCGGTCAGGGCGGCAATGAGCAGAAAAATGCCCGCCCCCAGCCAGCCGCGCAGGTGCAGATTACGGTGTTGCTGCCCGTCTTCCTTGAAAATGACGATATGGTATTTCTTAAACAACATACACTTACCTCTTGAAACGATTCACGCCGGGAATAGTCGTTTGGGGGCGGGGCGCCGCCCGCCCGCGCCTTACAGTGCGGCGGCGATGTTCAATGCCCAAACCGGCTGCGCGGTTATGAGCCCCTTCCCGGCAAAATCGGATACCTATCCCTTGGCGCTTCAAAAAGCGCACGGCTATGGGGATAAGTGGATTAAATTAAACGGCGGGATTCTATATCGTAGGGCAGCCTAGCCTTTTACCGCCATTCATGTCAAGCCGCAATTCCAACGACACAAAGCGTTGTAAATATTGCGCTTTGCGCCTTTATGCACTTTAAACAATTTTTCCGTCTCCTGGCCTATTACGCTGCGCCGGGAAACGCCCGACGAAGGGCAGGGATTTTTGCGCACCGGCAGATTCCAATCCCGGGCCGCTTTGCTTATCAACGGTTTTTCCACCAACAACAAAGGTCGGATGACCATAAGTTCCCCGCCGAAAAAGGCGTCCTTGGCGGACAGTCCGTCCACGCGGCCTCCCTGGATCATGTTCATGAAAAAAGTGGTCACCAGGTCTTCGGCCGTATGCCCGAAAGCCAGGTGCGTCAATTTATAGTCGCGGCACAGGCTGAACAGTCGCTTACGGCGCAGCCGCGCGCAATAAAAACAGGGGGACTTGCTTTTATTAGCCTCGGAATGCCCCAGGGGCCCGTGATCGGAAACCTCCAGATGCGCCGCGATACCGGCCTCGGCCAGCCAGTCGGCCATGACCGCGTGGCTGTCCGGCTCAAAGCCGGCGTTGACGTGCAGGGCCATGATTTCAAAGGGAAAGGGCACAATGCCCCGGCGCAGGGCCAGCACTTTCAAAAGCACCCAACTGTCCACCCCGCCGGAAATGGCCACGCCCACCCGGGCGCCGGGCCCAAGCATTTCCAGGTTTTGCATCAGCTTGCCGGTCAGCCGCAGGCAACGCTCCTGGGCAAAAGAATAATGTTCGCGGGTCATGTTCACTTTTTCCTTAAAAAACGTATTTACAAAAACCGTGCCCAGGGCACGCGCGCGCCATGCCCCGAACATAAAGCGCTTTATGCCGCGCCCGGCCGGAAAACGCAAGGCCGCGCCCGGACCGGCGTGGAGCATTTCGCACTTGAA
>JAKPBM010000178.1 GCA_029778935.1 Bacillota bacterium
AAGACGCCTTCGGCAAGCGCCCGCTTCTCTCCCGTGCGGATTAAATCCTTCGACGCCCTTTCGCCGGTTAGCAGGTTCAAAGCGTCCAGTATGATGGATTTACCCGCCCCCGTTTCGCCCGTGAGCACGTTTAAGCCGGGGCCGAAAGCGATTTCCGCCTTTTCAATCACGGCGATGTTTTCGATGTGCAACAGAGAGAGCAAGCGTCTTACCCCCCTTAAGCTTATTTGAGCATGTTCTTTATCTCCACGCAGAGGTCGATAGAGTGCTGTTCGCTACGCATGACAAGCAGAATCGTGTCGTCGCCCGCCAGCGAGCCGACAACATTCGGCAGCCGCATGTTGTCGATGGAGGCGGCGGCGGCGTTGGCCACGCCGGACAATGTTTTAATGACCACGATGTTGCCGGCGTAGTCGACGCTTACGACGCTTTCGCGGAAAATGTTGCGGAAGCGGACGGAAAAGTCGCTGGTCTGGTCGTCCGCCGCGGCGGCGTAACGGTATTTGCCGTTGGAATCGAGGATTTTCACAATGCGCAGTTCCTTGATGTCGCGGGAAACAGTGGCCTGGGTCACGTCGAAGCCGGCCGCCTTCAACCTGTCGGACAGCTCTTTCTGGGTTTCAATGCACTCCTCTTCGATCAGTTTAAGAATCAGGTTTTGGCGCTGAAACTTCATTTTTTCTCGCTCCTGTCCATGAGTTTTTCTTTCAGTATATCGTAGAAATTGTCGTTGCCGAATTTCACAATCCGAGTGGTCAGGCGAGAACGGTGTACGACGATTTTGTCCCCCGTGCAGAGGGGAACCGAGTTGACCCCGTCCCCGGAAACGTAGGCGTCCTTCCCTTCCATCGGGCCCACCAGTATCGAAACGACACGCTCCGGCCGCAAGACGAACGCCTTGGCGTACAAGGCGTGGGCGCAGATGGGCGTTATCGTGATGCTTTCCGCCATCGGCTCGACGATCGGCCCGCCGGCCGAGAGGGAATACGCCGTCGTTCCCGTGGGAGTGGCCACAATTACGCCATCCCCCAGTAAGGTTGTCAGCGTCTTTCCGTCGCTCTGCAAAACAAGCGGAATACTTCTTAAAATGCCGCCGCGGGAGACGATACAGTCGTTTAATGCGGTGGTTTCGTAGACGCATTTTCCATCCCGAATCAGCTGAATGGAAAGCATCATCCGCTCTTCCAGCCGGTATTCTCCCGTGGTCAGTCGTGTCAGCAAATGGATATCTTTCGGCTCCAGCTCCGTCAGAAACCCGACGGTGCCCAAATTGACCCCTACCAGCGGCACGCCGTAGCCCGCGGCCTTGTGGGCGGCGGACAAAAGCGTCCCGTCGCCGCCGAAGGCCACAACGGCGGTAAAGCCGCTCAAATCACCTTCCAGAAGCTGAGCAAATTCGGGAAGGCAGGCCTTGGCCTCCGGCTCAGCCACATACACTTGCGCCCCGGCGTCAAAAAGGATTTGCGCCGCCTGCGCCGTTACCGAGTAGCAGTAATCCTTCGTCCGGTTGGGATGAAGCAAAATCTTCACTGGCTGTCCTCCTATTGGGCTGTCGCTATTTCCATGACGGCGCTGAAAATTCCCTCCGCATGTAAGCCGAACCTTGCCTGCTGCTCGGCCACGGT
>JAKPBM010000194.1 GCA_029778935.1 Bacillota bacterium
TGTTGTATTACCTATACGAGCGCCGGAGCGGGGAGGAAGTCGAAGCGCCCGGTTTTGCGCAGGGCGCGGAAAGGAATGCGTCAACGTCATATGACGCGGTTAAGTAAAACGGGTTGAGTTGCCGTCCTTACTCGCCTGACCTCAGAATCGATATTCTCTCCGGCCTGGATAATAAACCAAGCCCGCCATATGCCAATCCCAGATAAAAATCCATCCAAAGCGCCCGGTTTTGCCGGGCGTTTTGCTTTTGGAGGGCGGGGCGGAGCGCCTTCAAAATTCCGTTAGCATATTTTGCTAAAATTACAGGATATAACGCCTTTTGCGCGGAAAGGATGCGAAAAATTGCCGCATTTCCCACGCTGAAATTTGACAGCCCGTCCGGTTTTTGTTACAATAGAAAGAAACCGCCGGAGGAAAGTCTGGCGGGAAAATGGGGGTTGGAGGCTGGTTTTGTGAAGAAAACCTCTCTCAGACAGCTTGTCACCGTCGGCGCCGTCACGGCCGTTACCTGCGTGCTGGCGCCTATATCCGTGGTGCTTCCGTTCAGCGTCGTGCCCGTGTCTTTGGGCTTTCTGGCCGTCTATCTGAGCGTGTATGTGCTCGGCTGGCGGTGGGGGCTTGTGTCCTGCGCTTTATATTTGCTGCTGGGGCTGGTGGGGCTGCCCGTGTTTTCCGGATTTTCCGGGGGGCTGGCCAAACTGGCGGGCCCGACGGGCGGGTATCTGGTCGGGTATCTGCCCATGGTGCTGGTGGCGGGGCTGTTTATCGATTACACCCGGCACAAAGCGTGGCATGCGGCGGGGCTGCTTTTCGGCTCTTTGTGCGCCTACGGGCTGGGCACCCTTTGGCTGGCCCATGTGCAGAACATAACATTCGGCGCCGCGCTGTCCGTGGCGGTGCTGCCGTTTCTGCCCTGGGATCTCGCAAAGATGGCCATTGCCCTTATCGTGGGGCCGGTGCTCAGGAAGCGGCTCGGCCGTTGAGCTTTGCGGGTCCCGGTATTGTTTGCCCGCGGATTGTATAGTATAATAGTACATAGAAACGTCTACATTTTGTTGGACGCATATGATCTACATCGGAGGCGGTCGCCATTACAACTATACACAGCATGACCGGTTACGGTCGGGGCCAGACGGTGGGGGAAGGGAAAACCGTTACCGTCGAAATTCGTTCGGTCAACAACCGCTATTTTGACTGCAACGTGCGGGCTCCCAAGATGTACACCTTTTTGGAAGAGCCCGTCAAATCCGCCGTGATGAAAAGCGGCGTTTCCCGAGGGAAAATTGAAGTTTTCATCAGCATCGAGTACGTTTCCGGCACCGACACGGTGGTAACGGTCAACGAAGCGCTGGCGAAGAACTACTACGACGCCTTTCTGCACCTTTCGGAACTGCTGTCGCTGCCCAACGACCTGACGGTTTCCAACCTGGCCCGGCAGCCGGACGTGCTGGTTCTCACCAAAGTGGAGGAGGACAGGGACGTGCTGCTGCAGGACGTGCTGCGCGCTCTGGAAGAGGCGCTGGCTTCCTACAACGCCATGCGGCAGGCCGAAGGCGCCAGGCTCATTTCCGACATCCGCGAAAAGGCGGACAGGCTGGCCGCCCAGCTTGCCGAGGTGGAGGCCCGGATGCCGGAAGTGGTGTCCGAGTACTATAACCGCCTGCTCCAA
>JAKPBM010000202.1 GCA_029778935.1 Bacillota bacterium
GGCGGAAGCGGCGGAGATCCTCCTGTCCCTGAGAAGGTAGGCAAGTTCATACATGGGGCAACATCGACGGGGTTTCCGCCGCGGTTGGTTTCCCCGGCAGGGCCAGACGGCTCATGCAAGGCCGCAAACGATGTGGATGCAGTCAAATCCGCAGTTTGCTGCGCGCGGGTCTGTTTCGTAGTTGCGGGAATGACCACCGGAATTGCTGGCGAATCCCAAAATCGACCTTGCCGTTCTTATCCAATCCTGACGATAAACCAAAAGGGAAAGGGGATTTCCTCTTTCCCTTTTCTTATGCGGGTAGCGCGAAGGCTGCATGTATGGGGCGGCGGGAAGGTTTTGAAACCGTTCAAAGGGGCTGAGGGAGTAATTTGAAAGGAATCTCTCAACCGGGGATGGCGAAAGATGTTTGCCAAGCGGGATAGCCTCAAGCCGATTTGGGCTGGTTCCGACGACCGCCATACCCTGATTGCCGCGTATTTGCCATAAATGCCGCTGTTTCCATTTGGAAGTTGAGTTATCGCCGACGGGGTCTGTCCCCCGGGACGGCGAAAAATGCCGCCGAAAATTGGGGTGAAAAAATGTACACTTATACGGTTGACATTCACTGCCGGCAGGATTATAATGGGTACAGTTAAATTCTGGAAGGGGAGTGTGCTGTATGAAGGAACAGAAATTTTTCGTCTGCAAACACTGCGGCAATCTGGTGGGGATGATTTTTGACAGCGGCGCATCTTTGGTTTGCTGCGGCGACAACATGAAGGAACTGGTTGCCAACACGGTGGACGCGTCTCAGGAAAAGCACGTGCCCGTGGTCACGGTGGACGGCAACACCGTTACGGTGAAAGTCGGCTCTGTGCCGCACCCCATGACTCCCGAACACCATATCGCCTGGATCTACGTTCAGACCGAGCAGGGCGGCCAGCGGAAATGCGTCAAGAACCGCCCCGAAGCCGCGGCGGAGTTCGCGCTGGCGGAGGGCGACAAGGTCGTCGCCGTGTACGAGTACTGCAACCTGCACGGGCTCTGGAAAGTGGAGCTGTAACCTGCTTCTACAATAAGAATAAGGCAAAGACGGCCGCACCGGCGCAAACGGTGCGGCTTCTTTTTACGAAAGGTTGCGAAAACCTCTTTGCTCCCAACGCCGCCGTGTGTTATAATAGAACGAAATGCGGAGAACCGCAAAAAGGAGAATCGCAATGACCATTTTGGGCATTGATCCGGGGCTGGAAATCGTCGGCTATGGCGTGATATCCCAGCGGAAGGGCGGGGCGGATTTTGTCGCCTGCGGCGCCATCACGACGCCGCGCAACGCCGCCGTGGCAGACCGGCTTACGGAGATATACCGGGACATACAGACGCTTATCGAGCGGTATTCGCCCGACGCGGTGGCCGTGGAACAGCTGTTTTTCCAGAACAACCAGAAAACGGCGATTGCCGTGGCCGAAGCCCGGGGGGTGATTTTGCTGGCGCTGGCCCAGGCGGGCGTGCCGATTTACGAGTACACCCCTTTGCAGGTGAAAATGACGCTGACGGGGTATGGCCGGGCGACCAAGCAGCAGATGATGGAGATGACGCGGATGCGCCTGGGCCTTTCGGCCGTGCCGAAGCCCGACGACGCGGCGGACGCGCTGGCCATCGCCCTTTGCCACAGCTCGGTGGCGGAATCAAGGCTCTTGGCGCAGAAAGGAAATGGGTAATGTACTACTATCTGGACGGAACGGTGACCTACTGCGACCCGAAACTGATTGTTGTTGACTGCAACGGCGTCGGCTACGGCGTAATGCCCACGTCGGCCGTGGTGGCGAAAGCCCGGGTCGGGCAGAAAATGAAGGTGTACACCTGCCTGCACGTGCGGGAAGACGCCTTGGAACTTTACGGCTTTGCCGATTTGGAGGAGAAAAACTGCTTTCTGATGCTTACCGCCATTTCCGGCGTCGGCCCCAAGGTGGCCATGGCCATCCTTTCGGTGACAACGCCAACGCAGCTGGCCATGAGCATCCTTAACGAGGACGAAAAGGCCATCACCTCGGCCCCCGGCGTGGGCAAGAAGCTGGCCCAGCGGATTATTCTGGAGCTGAAGGACAAATTGGCCAAGCAGATGCCGGCGGCGACAGACTTTGGCGGTGTTCCCGGCGAAGTGCTTTCGGGCGGCTCGGCGGAAAGCGCCGTTTCGGCGCTGGTCGTGCTGGGCTATTCGGTGGCGGAAGCGCGGAAGGCCGTGGCGAAAGTGGACACCACAGGGCTAACGACGGAGGAAATCGTCCGCCGCGCGCTAAAAACCATCGGCGACTAGCTTACCGCGCGGTGTTCGTCCATAGTTTTAGCATACAAAGGAGGCGGCAGGCTTGGCCATCAGCTTTGACAGCGAAAACGAGCGCATAGTAACCCCGTCCCGCCAGAAAGAGGACGGCGTTTTGGATAACGCCCTGCGCCCCAGGCTGCTGAAGGAGTATCTGGGGCAGGAAAAGGCAAAAGAAAACCTCTCTGTGTTTATCGACGCGGCGAAATTCCGCGGCGAACCGCTGGACCATGTGCTGCTCTACGGGCCGCCGGGGCTTGGCAAAACGACGCTGGCGGGGGTGATTGCCAACGAGATGGGCGTTAACATCCGCATCACCTCCGGCCCGGCTATCGAACGGGCGGGGGACCTGGCCACCCTTCTTTCCAAACTGGAAGAAAACGACATTCTGTTTATTGACGAAATTCACCGCTTAAACCGTTCGGTGGAGGAAGTGCTTTACCCGGCCATGGAGGATTACGCCTTTGACATCATCATGGGCAAGGGCATGGGCGCAAACTCTTTGCGCATCCAGCTGCCCAAGTTTACCCTCATCGGCGCGACCACCCGGGCGGGGCAGCTTTCCAACCCCCTGCGGGACCGGTTCGGCGTGATTTTGCGGCTGGAGCTGTATACGCCGGAGGAGCTGACACAGATTGTGCTTCGCTCGGCGAAGATTTTAGACATTCCCATTGAGGACAGCGGCGCCTTTGAGCTTGCCAGAAGGGCAAGGGGCACGCCTCGGATTGCCAACCGGCTTTTGCGCCGCGTGCGCGACTTTGCCCAGGTGCGCGGGTCCGGCGTAATTACCGCCGAAGTGGCCAACAAGGCCCTTTTAGCGCTGGAAATTGACGAACTGGGGCTGGACTCCATCGACCGCCGCATGCTGAAAGCGATTATCGAGAATTTCGGCGGCGGGCCGGTGGGTTTGGACACCCTTGCGGCCATGATCGGCGAGGAAAGCGTCACGTTAGAGGACGTGTACGAGCCGTACCTTATGCAAATCGGCTTTTTAACCCGCACCAACCGGGGCCGCTGCGCCACGGAAGCGGCCTACCGGCACTTAGGGATACCGTTTTTGGGCCAGCAGTCGCTGGAATAGAACCGATGTTATGGAGGGGATGGAGATGAAAAAGAACATAGCCATACGGAAGGTAGCTTATGCGGCGCTGTTTGTGGCGCTGGACATCGTGTTTACGCGGTTTTTGTCTTTTTACGCCTTCGTCTACGACAGAATCAGCCTGCAGTTTTTGCCCCATGTGCTGGCCGGCGGCATTTTAGGGCCCATCGGGGCGGTGCTTACCTGCATGGCGGGGGACCTGCTGGGCATGCTCATCAACAGCGGCGGGCTTACCTTTAACCCTTTGCTGACCGGCGTGGCCATGCTGCGGGGACTGCTGTACGGCCTGATTTTATATAAAAAGGGGAAAATCTCCAT
>JAKPBM010000278.1 GCA_029778935.1 Bacillota bacterium
CAGACCGGTACCTGCCGCTGATCTACCCCGATTTTGCCTGCGCTTTGGACTATTTGCCCGAAGACACGGTGTTTCTCTTAGACGACGGCGCCCGCGTGCAGGACGCCGTGCGGAGATTGGAGCGCAGCTGGATGGAAGAGCAAAAGCGCCTGCTGGACGCGGGGCTGGTCGTCGGCAAGATGACGGAGCTATACCTGTCAAGTAGCAAGCTTTACAGCTTGTTTTCCGCCCGGAACACGGTTATAACCGAGTATCTGGCCCCCCAGAACAGCGACGTGCGCCTTTCGGAAATCGTCTCCGTGCTGGTTAAGCAGCTGCCCGCCTACGGCGGAAGTGTGGAGCCGCTGATGGCGGACGTGAAATCCTATGTTTCGTCGGGGTTCGGCGTGATTCTTGTGGCCAAGAGCACCGGCCGCGCGCGCCGTCTGGCCGACCGGCTGGAAGAGGAAAAGCTGTACCCGATATTGGATTACAGCGGCGCGGGCCTGCCCTCGCCGGGCAAAGTGATGCTTACGGTGGGCGACGTGTCCGGCGGCATCGAGATTCCTTCGCTTAGGCTGGCGCTTCTGCCCGAAACCGAGTCGGAGCGGCGGACGGTGCGCCCCAAAACAAAGGGCGAAAAGGTCAAAGGCGCCAGGCAGCGCATCGCGAGCTTTACGGACCTCAAGGAAGGCGACCTGGTCGTCCACGACACCCACGGCATCGGCCGGTTCGGCGGCATTGTGCGCATCAAGGCCGACGGCGTAGAGAAGGACTTCATCAAAATTTCCTACGCCGGAAGCGACGTGTTGTACGTCCCCGCCACGCAGTTAAACGTCATCTCCAAATACCTGGGCGCGGCGGAGGACGCGACGGTGCGCCTTTCGAAATTGGGCGGCGCCGACTGGGCCAAAGTCACCAGCCGGGCCAAAAGCGCGGCGAAAGATTTGGCCAAAAAGCTCATCGACCTCTACGCCCGGCGGCAGCGGCTGCCCGGCTACGCCTTTTCCAAGGACGGCCCGTGGCAGCAGGAGTTTGAGGAGAACTTTGAATACGAGGAAACGGAAGACCAGCTTCTTGCCACGGCGGAAATCAAGAAGGACATGGAAAAGCCCGTGCCCATGGACCGGCTGCTCTGCGGCGACGTGGGGTTCGGCAAGACGGAAGTGGCCTTCCGCGCCATTATGAAATGCGTCTGCGACGGCAAGCAGGCGGCCTTTTTGGTGCCGACGACGGTGCTGGCGCGGCAGCACTACATGAACGCCCTGCGCCGGTTCCGGGGGTATCCGGTGGAAATCGCCATGCTGTCGCGGTTTACCCCGCCCAAAGAGGCGGAGCAGATTTTAAAACGCCTGAAAGCCGGCAGCATCGACGTTGTCATCGGTACCCACAAGCTGTTCGGGCAGAGCGTGGTGTTTAAAGACCTGGGGCTTTTGGTCGTCGACGAGGAGCAGCGGTTTGGCGTGGCCCAGAAGGAAAAGCTCAAGGAGATTGCCCAAAACTGCGACGTGCTGACCCTGTCGGCCACCCCCATCCCGCGCACATTGAACATGGCGCTGGCGGGAATTCGCGACATGTCCACGCTGGAGGAATCGCCCAAAGACCGCCACCCCGTGGCCACGTACGTGCTGGAGTATGACCCGCTGGTTATCGCCGACGCCATCGCTAAAGAGCTGGGCCGGGGCGGGCAGGTGTACTACCTGCACAACCGCATCGATACCATCTATAAGTGCGCCGAGCGGGTGGCAAAACTCGCGCCGGACGCAAGAATTCTCGTCGCCCACGGCCGTATGGACCAGGAAGAGCTGGGCGAAGTCATGAGCCAGATGGCCGAGGGCGAGGCTGACATCCTTGTCTGCACGACGATTATCGAATCGGGCATCGACATCCCCAACGCCAACACCTTAATCGTCGAAAACGCCGACCAGCTGGGCCTGGCCCAGCTGCACCAGCTGCGCGGGCGGGTCGGCCGCTCGTCCCGAAGGGCCTATGCGTACCTGACGGTGCAGGCGGGACGGGTGCTCACGGAAGTGCAGCAGAAGCGCCTGGCGGCCATCCGCGACTTTGCGGAGTTTGGCGCCGGCTTCAAAATCGCCATGCGGGATTTGGAAATCCGCGGCGCGGGCAACCTGCTCGGTCCCGAGCAGAGCGGGCACATGCTCAGCGTCGGGTACGAGATGTACCTGCGCCTGTTGGAAGAAGCCGTACTGGAGGAGCAGGGCAAAACGCCGGAGAAAAAGACCGAATGCGTGGTGGAGCTGAAAGTCTCCGCCAACATCCCGGACACGTACGTGCCCTCCAACGTGGAGCGCATGGACCTGTACCGCCGCATCGCCGCCGTCGAATCCGACGAGGATTACAGCGACGTGGTCGACGAGCTGTGCGACCGGTACGGCGAGCCGCCCGCCGAGGTGGAAGCATTGCTTAAGATTGCCCACCTGCGGGCCAGAGCTTCCAAGCTGGGGATTACGGAGATTACCGATAAAACCGGCTCTCTCTGCTTCTATATGCCCAAACCCGACTTGCAGAAAATCAGCATTGTAAGCTCACTGCCGGAGTTCCGCGGCAAGCTGCTCTTTAACGCCGGGGAACGGCCGTACGTTGCCCTGCGCCAGAGAAGCTACAACGTGCTGGCGGCGGCGGAAGCCTTGCTTTCCGCGCTGGAAAAAGCCGGAACGGAGCAAAATTAACAAATGTCTGTTTACAAAAGCGCAAAAAAATGGTATCCTTATCGAGGATATCTGCACTTAACGAATGAAGGAAGGTTTTCATTGCATGAAGAAGCTGTTGCGTAAGGGAACGACGATAGTACTGCTGTGTATCATGCTGCTGACGCTGTTTGCGGGCTGTGCGGGAAGCGCGTCCGAAACGGTGCTGGAAGTCAACGGCACCCCTGTCCGCCGGGACGAGTTCATGATGCACCTGTTCTTCACCAAATACTCCTACTTTCTGCCGTACCTAACAAGCAACAGCACGGGGATGTCGCTGTCCGACCTGTACGCGCTGGACGCCGACGTGCTGGCCACGGAAGTCGGCGAAGGCATGACGATTGCCACCTATTTCAAGCTG
>JAKPBM010000281.1 GCA_029778935.1 Bacillota bacterium
GGAAGTGCAGAACATGGTGCTGACCATCGGCGAAAACATCCAGATTCGCCGGTTTGCCCGCATTGCCGGCGGCGCCAACGTCGTGAACGCTTCCTATATCCACATGAACGGCAAAATCGGCGTCATCGTTTCGATGGAAGTTTCCGAAAACCTCGCAGACAACGCCGAAGTGCGCCAGGTCGGCAAAGACCTTTGCATGCAGGTTGCCGCCATGCGTCCCTCCTGGCTCGACCGGAACAGCGTTCCCGCCGACCGCGTTGCGCAGGAGAAGGAAATCCTCATGGCCCAGACCATGAACGAAGGCAAGCCCGCCAACGTCGCCGAGAAGATCGTCACCGGCCGTCTGAATAAGTTCTTCCAGGAGTTCTGCCTGATGGAGCAGGCCTTCATCAAGGACGGCAACGTCGCCGTGCAGGACTATGTCAAGAGTGTGGCCAAGAACCTGGGCGGCGAAATCAAACCCGTGTCCTTTGTCCGGTATGAGCGCGGCGAAGGCATCGAGAAGAAGGAAGACAACTTTGCGGCTGAAGTCGCCAGCATGGTAAAGTAAGCTGATATAAAAAAGCCGTGGAACGGAAGTTCCACGGCTTTTTTGCTGTTTCGACGGAATTGCGGCAGCGTTTCGTTTCTCAATGCGCTTTAGGAAGTAAATCGGCGGCGAAGGTCTGGAACGGGCGCTCAGCGGGCATGTAGTGAGAGTTCCGGAAAGGATTCGCCGCAACCTTCTTCGCACTCACATGCCGTATATCACGACATATAAGTGGAAGCCCTCTGCTGTTTCCGCTTCAGGCTTGTGTCCTATCCTTCCCGCGCACGGTATCAAGACCTTCATGACTAAGCGGCAGATTAAAACGGGCGTTACAACGGCAGCCGCCGCTATTACGCCCGCTCCTTTTATATGGACTGCCGCCTGTGGCGGCATATCTCCAACCTTACGCTTGGTAAAACCTTGCCTGCGCCGCTTCCAGCAGGCGCAGCGCTTCCTTATACAGCGAGTCAAACTCGCAGCCGCAGGAGCCGCATTCGGCATCTGCCTGCAAAAGGGCTTTTACCAGTTCTTCCCTGTTTTCTCCGCCGGCCAGGTACGCCTTTGCCGGCCCTTCCAGCAAATCCCACCCGCAGGCGGCAAACTTATCGAGGATTTCGGCAAGTCTCTTGGTGTTATCCATACCCATTCGCCCTTTCATACTGCAAACTAAATATTGATATTGCCCGCTTCGGCCGCGCCGGTTTCGCCACCGATGGCCGCCTTCAGCGCCGCCAGATCCTTCCGCATACCGACAGTAAAGGCCAGAAGGTCGCTGTGGTGGACAATGAAGTTGGCCCCCGTGTCCCGACTCCAGGCGGCCTGCTGTTCGATTTCCCTGCCGTCGGGCAGATGGTAGTGCACATGAATGCCCGCGCCGACGCCGGCCCTGCGGGCTTTGGACAGAATCTCCCGCACGGCGTTGTCATACAGCGGGTTTTCGTATTCCTCAGGGATTCCCAGGCTGCAGGTCAGGTCGTGAGGCCCGATGAGAACGGCGTCCAGCCCCGGCACGGCCAGAATCTCGTCCAGGTTTTGCATGGCCGGCACGCTTTCGATGTTCACAATAACGCTTTTGCCCGCGTTGGCGTGTTCCAGATACGAAAGTAGCTTTGGCTCCAACTCTTCCTCGCCGTGTAAGTACCGCTCCAGCCGGCGGCCCTTCAGCGGTTTAAACTTCACCGCGCCGACGAGTGTTCGCACCTGCTCGGCGTTTTCCACGTAGGGCGCGATGATGCCCGCCGCGCCGCCGTCCAG
>JAKPBM010000374.1 GCA_029778935.1 Bacillota bacterium
GGCTGGACACAAGCGGCTTCCCGTCGGATTATTTCGCCACCTCCATGCCCTTTGTCCGCCGCATCCAGTTCATGCAGGCCACCGGCGGCAACGAGTACCGCGATTTGTTTCTTGACCCCCTCAACACCGAAGTCCGCGACGATTACAACTTCGAGCCGCTGCTTGCTGCCTGCGAAAACGCGCTGAAACAGGGCGTCAAACCCATGATCAAAACCGGCAACGTGCCGCTGAAATTCTCCTCCGTCAACACCAAGGGCGTGTTTGACGTCAACCTCTACCCGCCCGACGACTACGACGAATACTTCCGCTACATCCAGGCCATGACGGCCGCACTTGTCAACCGGTTCGGCCTGGAGGAAGTGAAATCCTGGCGCTTCGGCGTGTACACCGAATACGAAAACGGCGACTGGTTTAATGCCGGCGACAAGGAAACCACTTTTGAAGCCTACTGCAAAATCTACGACTACACCGCCGCGGCCATCGAGTCTGTCCTCGGCAAGGGCATCGACATCGGCGCCCACAGCATGTCGGTCATCGAAGGCTTATGGGACGAAGGCGACTTCATCCGCCACTGCGCCGAAGGCGTCAACTACTATACAGGCGAAAAAGGCTCGCCCCTTACCTACCTGGCCGTCTCCTTCTACGACGAAAACCCCAACAACAAGTACGCCGCTTTACGAAGCCTGCCGCAGACCATCGAAAAGGTGCGCTCCGTAGCGGAAAGCGTGGGGCTTACCCATCTGGAGTACGGCGTGGACGAGGGCCGGATTCTGGCCGGCAAAAAAGGCGCCGAACGGGCGGACCTTATGTCCCGCATCGTGGGGCAGACGTATCAGGCCGCCTACGACGCCAGGCTGCTTTTGCAGATGGTGGAGCACGACATCGACTACTTTGCCTCCTGGGGCTATACCTCCGCGCCCATGTGGGGCGGCCTGACCACCGTGTCGCTGCACACGGCCAACGAGTTTTATAAGCTGGTGGGCACGAAACAGGTGCATTCGGAAACCGTCATCAACACCCGGCTAAGCCGGGCGGAAAACGACGCCCTGGCCACCCTATCCGACGACGGCACCGCCCACATTATGGCCTATAACTTCGGTACCTACCTGGGCTACGACGAGGCCCGCACCTTCTCCTTTGACATCTCCGGCCTTACCTGTAACGGACAGCCCGCCAAAAAGGCAAAACTGACCGTCGTCCTCATCGACGACGACGCCAACTTCTTTGACGATTGGCTCGCCGACTTGGAAACCGGCGGCATCACCGCGGAAGACTTCCACTGGTCCCCCGACAGCGCCCAGATTTCCGGCAACCTGCGCACGGACAAGGCCAGAGCGTTCTTTGAGGCCAACTACGCCAAGTACGAGGCCGCCTCGCAGCTTAAGCCGCGGACGGAGGAAGTGTCCGTGGAAAACGGCCGGCTCAAGCTGCGCATCACCCTGCCCGCCCACGCCGTTGTTTTCTACACCATCACGCCGATCGAATAATCGGAGATGCAAAAGAAATGAGGTAACATTGTATGGAGCAAATCCGCCTTTTGGCCATCCCCGCCTGCAAAATGGTTTCGTCCGGCGTCGGCATGTTCGGCGACGAGCAGTTTGACCGGTTTGAAGCCTGGTTTTCCGCCCAGCCGCGGGAAATGTACCCCCGGGATTTTCTGTTCTGGGACGATTCCGGCGAAAAACCCGGATTCCACTGGCTGTACATGTACAAAGACGGCCTGGAAGTGCCCGAGGAGTTTGCCGTCGTGGATTTTCCCGGCGGGCTGTACGCCGTCGTCACCGGCGTGGACGGGGAGGACAACAGTGCGGAAATGGCCGCCGTGCAGGCGTTTTTGGAGAAGCACAACCTGCAGTTTGATCCTGACCGGCGCGGCCTGGGCCACGTCATCACCCCGCCCGAAGCGCAAACGCTGCTTGGGTATTGCCAGATGGACTACTACACGCCGGTCATGCCGAAGGCGGAGTAGCGCTGCTTTGTTAACATTCGCCCAAAACGCATGCGCACTCGATATTCAGCCGCCTGCCACACGCGCTAAAAAGCGCGCAAGCGGCCCGTGCAGGCCTGCCCTACGCGCGGTGAAGGGCATGGCAAATCGGGCGAAGCACCGTTTGTCCGGCAAAACAGCGCCGCAAACGCCGTTTGCGTGGTAATACAAGGGGCAAATCCTGCCCCTTGCCCCGCAAAACGGGCGCCGCATATCGGGCACAACTCCTTTGTCCCGCAATATAACGCCTATACG
>JAKPBM010000302.1 GCA_029778935.1 Bacillota bacterium
CATCCGCTCCAGCCCCAGGCCGAAGCCGCCATGAGGCGGAAGGCCGTAGGCGTGGGCGGAGAGGTAGTGCTCAAACGCGGCGGGGTCCAGGTTCCGGGAGCGCATTTTAGCAACTTGCTTTTCGTACTCGTGGATGCGAAGGCCGCCGGTGGTGATTTCCATGCCGCGGAAAAGCAGGTCGAAGCTCTCGGTCACGCTTTCCCGGCCGGCACAGTCCATGGCGTAGAACGGCCTTTTTGCGGAGGGGTATTCGGTTACAAACACAAACTCCGAACCGGTTAGCTCGGCTATCCGGCGGCAAAGGGCTTTTTCCTCGGCGGGGGAAAGGTCGTCGTCCGCTTCCGCAAGATTGCCTAAAAGCGTTTTGGCTTCCGCGAAAGTGACGCTGGGGATTTCCGTGATGGCCGGAAGGGTTACGCCGCAAAGGGCCAGGTCGCTTTGGTACTCCGCTTCCAGCAGGGCAAAGGCGCTTTTGAGCATGGCCGTTTCCAACGCCATCAGCTCCGCCACGGCGGTAACGCCCGCGATTTCCGCGTCGACGCTGGTGTATTCGTTTAAGTGGCGGGCGGTGTCGTGGGGTTCGGCGCGGAACACAGGGCCGATTTCGTACACCCGGCCGAACACGCCGGCCAGCATCTGCTTATAGAGCTGGGGGCTTTGGGCCAGGCAGGCTTTCTGCCCGAAGTAGTCCAGCGTAAACTGGCTGGCGCCGCTTTCCGCCGTCTGGGAAGTGAGCTTGGGCGTATGGATTTCCGTGAAGCCGTTGGATTCGAAATAGGCGCGAAATCCCCTGCAAAGTCCCGATTGGAGGCGGAACAGCGCACGCTCTTTTTCGTGCCGCAAAGTTAGGAGGCGCAGGGAAAGCAGCGTTTCCAAGGATGCGTTCAGTTCCTTCCCGTTTACGGGGAGGGGCGGGGCTTTCACCGGTTCGGAAAGGATTTCGCACCCGGTCAGGCGCAGCTCCAGCCCGATGCGGCTTTTCGGCTCGGAAACAACCACTCCTTGCAGGCGCACGTATGCCTGCTCGGACAGTTCCGAAAGGGCAAAGCAGGCTACTTCCGGTTCGTACAGGCACTGCAAAAGCATGGTTTCCGTCTGCAAAAGCACAAAGGCAAAGCCCGACATGGCGCGGATTTTATAAATCCGCCCGCAAACGGCGATTTCCCGCCCGATGTTTTCCTGTAAATTGGCGAGCGTGCAGGTATATAAGGCAACAGACGCTATGGTTTTCATGCAAATCTCCTTCTTTTTGATATAAAATGAATGTGACAGGAGGAAAACGCATAGCGTCGTCGGCGCCGGCAACGTCTAAGTGCCGCATACTACCACCTTCTTTCCGGTATATAAAAAACCGCCCCGGGCGAAATGCCGGGGCGGCTTGCAAAACCCATTTTGCCATGCCCGCGGCGCAGCTCGAAAAGCGCTTGCGCCCCGGTGCACGGAGCCAAGCGCTAACGATCCATATCGTCGCGGGCGATGAAAAGCATAATAAACTCTCCTAGATTAGCTTTGGCGTAGTATAGCACACGGATTTTGCAAAAGCAAGAGGGAAGTAAAAAGGTTGTTCAATCTGCTCTTTGCCTTGCCAAAGGCAAGGCTCCTTCCGGAACGCCGATTGCCGGTCTGGCCAAAGCGGACGGCGCCAACTGGTTTTCCTGGCAAACAACATTATACAAAAAGGGTTTACTTTCTTTCCGGCAGGTCGATATACACTTTATAAGGCAGAGTATGCCCGGCGGAAGGAAAACGCGCGCGGCGTATCGTTTTTGCCATACAGGGCAGATCGCTTATTTAGCTTCCGAATGTTTTGCAAAGTGCCTATTTTCCGAAACGGGAGCGGCCACACCATTGTGAAAATTAAAAACGAAAAAATTTTCAGAAAAAGGATGGAAATCTCGCGGGAATATGGTATAATGTAATGTGAACTGACTTCGGCAGGGGCATTCGCCGCCGAGGCCGAAGCTGCCGAATGCGGGGGTTTTCCTTCGCAGATTCATGGTTTCAACATACAATAAATTTTAAGAAAGTCAAAAGCGAGGCGGGCTTGCGGCCCCACCGCCGTTTCGCCCGTTTCAGGAGGAATGTTGCATGATACTGAAGAGTGTGGAAAAACCGGAAACCAACGTCGTAAAGCTGGAAGTGGCCGTGGAAAAGCCCGAGTTTGAGGCGGCTTTGGAAAAGGCGTACAAGAAGACCGTCGGCCGTTACAACATCCAGGGCTTCCGCCGCGGGCGTGCCCCCCGCCGCATCATCGAGAAGATGTACGGCGAAGGCGTTTTCTACGAAGAAGCCATCAACATCGCGTATCCCGAAGCTTACTCCGCCGCGGTGCAGGAAGCGGGCATTACCCCTGTCGACCGGGCGGAAGTGGAGCTTGTTGATATAAACAGCGACGGATTCACCTTCACCGCGACGGTTACCGTGAAGCCGGAAGTGACCCTGGGCCAGTATAAGGGCCTGGAAGTGGAGCGCCCCGTTGTGAACGTCACCGACGCCGACGTCGACGCTGAAATCGAACGCCGCCGTCAGCGCGCCGGCCGTCTGGAAACGGTGGAGCGCCCCGCGGCCCTGGGCGACACGGTCGTCATCGACTTTGAAGGCTTTACCGACGGCGTGCCCTTCGAGGGCGGCAAGGCCGAAGGCTTCAATCTGAAGCTCGGCTCCGGCCAGTTTATCCCCGGCTTTGAGGACCAGCTCGTGGGCGTTTCCGCCGGCGAGGAAAAGGACGTCAACGTCACCTTCCCCGAAGAATATCACGCCAAGGAACTGGCCGGCAAGCCCGCCGTGTTCAAGGTGAAGCTGCACGAGGTCAAGGAAACCGTCCTGCCCGAGGTGGACGACGAGCTGGCCAAGGACATTTCCGAATTTGAAACCCTGGTTGAGCTGAAGAACGACATCCGCGCCAAGATGCTGGAAAGCCGCACCAAGGCCGCCGAGGACGAAACCGAAGGCCGCCTGATCGACAAGCTGCTGGAAGGCATGCAGGTGGAACTGCCGGAAGTCATGGTCGAGCACCAGCTGGACCATATCCAGGAAGACTTTGCCTACCGGCTCCGCGCCCAGGGCGTGACCATGGAAGCTTATCTCCAGATGACCGGCATGGACGAGGAGAGCTTCCGCAAGACCTTCCGTCCCCAGGCGGAGCGCCAGGTCAAGACCCGTCTGGCTCTGGAAGCCGTCATCGCCAAGGAAGGCTTTACGGTGACCGACGAGGACATCGAGGCCGAGTACAACCGGCTTTCCGAGCAGTATAAGACCCCGCTGGAAGAAGTTAAGAAGTATATGTCGCCGGAGATGGTCAAGGAGGACCTCCTCAACATGCGCGCCATCGCGCTGATTAAGGAGACCGCTGTCATCACCGACGAAAAGCCCGAGGAAAAGCCTGCCGAGGAGAATAAAACGGAGGAAGAATCCAAAGAGTAAGCCAAGGCAGGTTCGGCCAAGCAAAGTTTTAAAATTCAAAACGAGGTTGGCCATAAGTTTTGCAGAAAGGAAGTGTCGGTATGAGCTTAGTTCCCATTGTCATCGAACAGACGAGCCGGGGCGAAAGAAGCTATGACATTTACTCCAGGCTTTTGAACGACCGGATCATCTTCCTTCACGAAGAAGTCAACGACATAACGGCCAGTTTGGTTGTGGCGCAGCTCCTATACCTGGAGGCGCAGGACCCCGAAAAGGATATCTCCCTCTATATCAACAGCCCCGGCGGATCCATCACCGCCGGCATGGCCATCTACGACACCATGCAGTATATCAAGCCCGACGTGTCCACCATCTGCGTGGGCATGGCGGCGAGCATGGGCGCGTTTTTGCTTGCGGCAGGCAAAAAAGGCAAGCGCTACGCCCTGCCCAACAGCGAGATCATGATCCACCAGCCCAGCGGCGGCGCCCGCGGCCAGGTCAGCGACATCAAGATTCACGCGGAACGGATTATCCAGATCCGCGACAAGATGAACCAGCTCCTGTCCCAGATGACGGGCAAGCCCGTGGAAGTGGTGGCCGCCGATACGGAGCGCGACCACTTCATGTCGGCGCAGCAGGCGTTGGAGTACGGCATTATCGACAAGATTCTGACGCGTTAAGCCTGCCGGGTGAAAATCCGAAACGGAGAGAAATATGGCAAAAATTGGTGATCGAAACGAATACGGTGTATGCTCCTTCTGCGGGCGGCCCGAGTCCCAGGTGCGAAGGCTGATCCGCGGCGAAAACGGCGCGTACATCTGCGACAAGTGCGTGGACATCTGCTACAGCATGGTGTTCGAAGACCCCGCCTTTTTGGGCAGGGAGGAAGCCGCGCCGGTCCAGATGGAGTCGCTGCCGAAACCCGCCGAGATCAAGGCCTTTCTGGACGAGTACGTCATGGGGCAGGACGAAGCAAAAATCGCGCTGAGCGTGGCGGCATACAACCACTATAAACGCGTCTTTTACTCCGGAAACGACCCCGACATCGAGCTGCAGAAGAGCAACATTCTGCTCATCGGCCCCACCGGATGCGGTAAAACGTATCTGGCGGAAACCATGGCTAAGCTGCTGAAAGTCCCCTTCGCCATCGCCGACGCGACGACGCTGACGGAGGCGGGCTATGTGGGCGAAGACGTGGAAAACATCCTGCTTCGCCTGATTCAGGCGGCGGACTATGACATAGAGCGGGCCGAAAAGGGCATCATCTATATCGACGAAATCGACAAGATTTCGCGCAAAGGGGAAAACCCCTCCATCACCCGCGACGTAAGCGGCGAGGGCGTGCAGCAGGCGCTGCTTAAGATTCTGGAAGGAACCGTCGCCAACGTTCCGCCCCAGGGCGGCCGCAAGCACCCCCAGATGGAGTTCATCCAGATTAACACGCGCAACATTCTCTTTATCTGCGGCGGCGCCTTCGACGGCATCGACAAGATCATCGAAAAGCGCGTCGTGCAGAAAAACATCGGGTTTAACGCCGTCATCACCACCCGGAAGGAACGGCAGACCAGCGACCTGCTGAAGCACGTGGAATCCCACGATATCATCAAGTACGGCCTGATTCCTGAGCTGGTGGGCCGTCTGCCGGTCATTGTGGGCCTGCAGGGGCTGGACGAGGAGGCGTTGGCCAGAGTTCTGACCGAGCCGAAGAACGCTTTGGTGAAGCAGTATCAGAGCATCTTTGCCATGGAAGGCGTCGAGCTCACGTTCGAGCCGGCTGCCCTTGCCGTCGTGGCAAAGCAGGCGTATGAACGGAATATTGGCGCCCGCGGTCTCCGCACCATCATGGAAAAACTCATGCTGGAGTTTATGTACGCCATCCCTTCGGACGAGAGCATTATCCGTGTGAATATTACGGAGGCCTATGTAAAAGGCGAAGGGCCCGCGGAGGTTGTGCGGATTCCCGGCAAACGTGCCGTTCCGAGACCGAAGCTCGAAGTTCGACCGGCCCGGTCTGGTGGACGTCGTCGGCTATTATAACAAAACAAGGGGCGGTTCAAGCGAACGAACTCTAACAGGGTTTGGCACCTGAGCCGTCCCTTCTTGTCAAAAAGAAAGGCAAAACTATGAATGAGAATCAATGGGAAGCAACGAAGATACCGCTGATAGCCCTCAGAGGGCTTACGGTTTTTCCTCAGATGCTGCTCCATTTTGACGTGGGGCGTGACAAGTCCAAAAAAGCGCTGGAAGCGGCCATGAAGACCAACCAGAGCGTGTTTTTGGTCGCCCAGAAAGATCTTCGGGTAGACGACCCCAAGCCCACCGACCTGTACAAAATCGGCACCGTATCCAAGATCAAGCAGATGCTGAAACTGCCCGGGGGCGGCATCCGTATCCTCGTGGAAGGGCAGGACAGGGGCCGCGTGCTGGACTACTTGCAGTTTGAGCCTTTTATCGAGGTCATGGTGCAGCCGATTCCGCCGGCGGAAAGCAAAGCCGGCGAGGAGAAAACGGTTCCGCTTCTGCGGCTGGTGCGGGATTTGTTCGAGGAGTACGCGCGGCTGGGCAACCAGGTCGATCCTCAGCACGTGATGGAGGTTTTGTCCAACGACGACCCCGGCTACGTGGCCGACTATATCGCGCAGAACATACAGATTGACGCCAAAGATAAGCAGTCTATTCTGGATGAGCTGCGCCCTGTCAAGCGGCTGGAAAAGGTCGCGTTTCTGCTCACTAAGGAAACGGAAATCCTTTCCGCCGAAATCGAAATCCAGCAGAAAGTAAGAGAGCGGCTCGACAAAAACCAGAAGGAATACGTCCTTCGTGAGCAGCTTTCCGCCATCCGCGCCGAACTGGGCGAAAAGGAGGACACCTTTGAGGAGGCGGAAACCTACGCTTCCAAAATCCGCGCGCTGAAGCTTCCGCAGGAAACGGAGGAAAAGCTGCTTAAAGAGGCCGCAAGACTTTCCCGTCTGGGCCCCAACTCGGCGGAAACGGGCCTTTTGCGCACGTATCTGGACACGGTGCTGGATTTGCCGTGGAACAAGCGCACGAAAGACCGGCTGGACCTTTCCAAGGTGGAGAAATCCTTAAACGCCGACCACTACGGCATGCAAAAAATCAAGGAGCGGATTCTGGAGTTTATCGCCGTCAAGGCCCTTTCGCCGGATGTGAAGAACCAGATTCTGTGTCTGGTCGGCCCGCCGGGCGTGGGCAAGACGTCCGTCGGCATGTCCATCGCCAAAGCCATGGGCAGGAAGATCGCCCGGGTGTCTTTGGGCGGCGTACGGGACGAGGCCGATATCCGCGGCCACCGGAAAACATATATCGGCGCCATGCCGGGCCGCATTATGACGGCGTTGTCCCAGGCGGGGGCGAAAAACGCCGTGCTGCTTCTGGACGAAGTCGATAAACTGGGCGCCGATTACAAGGGCGACCCCTCGGCGGCGCTGTTGGAAGTGTTGGACGCGGAGCAGAACCACTCCTTCCGCGACCACTATATCGAAGTGCCCTTCGACTTGTCGGAGGTGCTGTTCATCACCACGGCCAACACCACCGACACCATCCCGCGGCCGCTTTTGGACCGCATGGAAGTCATCGAGCTGTCCAGCTACACGATGGAAGAAAAGGTGCAGATCGCCAAGCGGCATCTGCTGCCCAAGCAGATAAAGCTCCACGGGATGAAGCGCACCCAGCTGCGCATAACCGACGACGGCCTGCGCGCCATCATCGAAGGATACACCCGGGAACCCGGCGTGCGCACGCTGGAGCGGATGCTGGCCGCCTGCTGCCGCAAGGCGGCGCGGAAAATCGCCGCCGGCGAGGCGGAGAAAGTCTCCGTCACGCCGGACAACGTCACGGAGTTTTTGGGCAACCGCCGCTATAAGCCAGAGCATCTGGACAAAACCCACCGGGTCGGCGTGGTCAACGGCCTGGCGTGGACCCAAAGCGGCGGCGAAATTTTGGAAGCCGAGGTCAACATCATGCCCGGCAGCGGCAAACTGGAGCTGACGGGCAACTTAGGCAGCGTCATGCAGGAGTCGGCCCGGGCGGCCATCTCTTACCTGCGCGCCCACGCCAAGACGCTGGGGATTTCCGAAACCTTCTACAAGGAAGTGGATATCCACGTCCACTTCCCGGAAGGCGCCATCCCCAAGGACGGCCCTTCCGCCGGCATCACCATCGCCACGGCGATTCTGTCGGCTTTGTCCAACCGCCCCGTCCGGTACGACGTGGCCATGACGGGGGAAATCACCCTGCGGGGCCGCGTGCTGCCCATCGGCGGGCTGAAGGAAAAGACCATGGCGGCGTACCGCGCCGGCATCAAGGATGTGATTATTCCGGCGGACAACGAGCCGGATTTGCAGGACATCGACCAGACGGTGCGGCAGGCCCTGTCCTTTAAGCCGGTTTCCACCATCGGCGAAGTGTTCGATATCGCCCTTCTGCCTGCTCCGGCGGAGGAGGAGAAGGAAATACCGCAGGAAGAACCTGAGCAGAAAGAGCTGGCGGTTCCCGCCGCAAGCGATCCGATTCCGGCGGAATCGAGAAAGCCCCTTTGCTGCCGGGGAACTTCAAAAGAGGAGTTGGGGATGTGAACCTGCAGAATACCCGCTTCGTAAAATCCGCAGCCACTGTAAACGCGCTGATAAAGACCGACCGCCCGGAAGTAATTTTTGCCGGGCGGTCGAACGTCGGTAAGTCTTCCGTTTTGAACGCCTTTTTAAACCGCAAAAACATGGCCCGCGTGGGCAACACGCCGGGCAAAACCATCCACGTCAATTACTTCGACGTGGACGGGAAACTGTTTCTGGTCGATTTGCCGGGCTACGGCTTTGCCCGGCGGGAAAAGGCCGAGCAGGAGCGCTGGGCGGAGCTGATTAACTCCTATCTGCAGCTAACCGCCGAGCGCCGCTTGGGCGTGCTGGTTATCGACATCCGCCACGGCCCGACGGAGCTGGACATGACCATGGTCGACTACTTCGAGCAGCTTGCCATCCCCTTTGTGGTGGTGGCCAACAAGGCGGATAAGCTGTCTAAAACGGAGCTGGAGAAACAGACGGCGGCCGTACACGAGATTTTGTCCGGCCGCGCGGTGAAAATCATTGTGTTTTCCGCCACCAAGGGCCTTGGCCGGCCCGAACTGGTGCGAACGATTGTGAACTTTGCGGAAGGAAAACTGCTGCAAGACTGACTGGCCTTGGGCAGAGAATTGGCCCGGGCGCAAAACTGGCCCAGGGCATAAAAGAGGGAGGAAGCGTATGCGACTGGTAAAAATTTGGCATAATGAGAACGCCCGCTGGGGGCTGCTGGAAGACGACAAGGTCAAACTGCTCGCCGGCACGCCTTATGAGGGGATCGTCCTTTCGGGCGAAGTGGTGCCCTTTGAGGAAACCAAGCTGGAAGCGCCCTGCGACGCGACGAAAGTCGTCGCCATCGGCAAAAACTACTACGACCACGCCGTGGAGCTGGGCGGCCAGGCCCCCGCGCAGCCGATTATCTTCATGAAGCCTACGACTTCCGTCAACCGCCACCTGGGCGAAATCGAGTATCCGGAGATTTCCGACCGCGTGGATTACGAAGGCGAGCTGGCGTTCGTCATCAAAAAGACCGCCCGCAAGGTCAAAGCCGCCGACGCCAAAGACTACATCCTGGGCTATACGTGCCTAAACGACGTCACCGCCCGGGACCTGCAGCAGCTGGACGGTCAGTGGATCCGCGCCAAAGGGTTTGACACCTTCTGCCCCCTGGGCCCCGTGCTTACCGACGAGGTGGAGCCGGAGAAGGGCCTGCGCATTCAGACGTTCCTGAACGGCGAGCTGAAGCAGGAGAGCACCACCGACAAGCTCATGTGGCCCGTGGCGGAACTGCTGGAGTTCATCACCGCCTGCATGACCCTGTACCCCGGCGACGTGGTGACGACGGGCACGCCCGCCGGCATCGGCCCCATGCAGAAGGGCGACGTGGTGGAAGTCGTCATTGAAGGGATTGGCAAGCTTATAAACCGCATTGTCTAGTCGCAAAAGAGGGGATGGGGAAAATGTACCGCTTCACAAACCTGCACATTGTCGCCGGGCCGGAGGAAGCCCGGGCGGCGGCACTTTTTGCCGAGGAAATCACTCTGCGCACAAACGTGGCGCCATCTATTCTGGCCTCTCCTTTGCCCAAAGGCCCCTACGTCAGCTTTGCGCATGACGACGCCATGGGAAGAGACGAGTTTGCCCTTGCCCTGGACAAAGAAAGGCCGGCTTTGACCGTGAAAGCCAAAGGCATCCGAGGTTTTATCTACGGATACTCCTACTTTTTGCGCAAAACCACCTACATAGACGGGCAGATTACGCTTATCTGCGATGTTTCCGGCAAATATTCGCCGCATAAGCCCATCCGCGGCCATCAGCTGGGCTACCGCCCGAAGAACAACACCTACGATGCGTGGACGCCGGCCCACTACGCCCGGTATTACCGGGACATGATGGCGTTCGGCTCCAATATCTGCGAGCTGATGCCGCCGCTTACGGACGACAAGGTAATGAACGAACTGATGAAGCTCCCGCCGGAGGAAATGCTGATTGCCTGTTCTGCTTTAGCGGACGAGCTGGATCTGGACGTTTCCATCTGGTACCCCAACGTGGACGATTTGACCGTGGAGGAAGCGGCGGAGCGGCGCAAGGAGCTGCTTGCCAAGCTGCCCCGGGTGGACGTCATCTTCCCGCCCGGCGGCGACCCGGGCGACTATCCGGCGGACGAGTTCGTCGAACGCTGCATTGCCACGGCGCGGAAAGTGCGGGAAGTCCACCCGCAGGTGCAGATGTGGCCTTCCGCCCAGCGGCCCAAGCGCATTCGGAACTGGGGCGAGCACTTTATTGAGCAGCTGAAAGCCCTGCCGCCGGAAATCGACGGCGTCATCACCGGCCCGAACCGCGCCTTCGACATTGAGGAGCTGCGCCGCCGTCTGCCCATGCAGTATCCCATCCGGCTGTATCCGGACATAACCCACAACGTCCGCTGCGAATGGCCCGTCCACTTCCCGCGGGATGACTGGCACTTTGCCTTCGCCGCCACCATGGGGCGGGAATCCATCAACCCCC
>JAKPBM010000040.1 GCA_029778935.1 Bacillota bacterium
GGCCCCGGGCACGGCGGAAGCCATCGCCGAGGCGGAAGCCCGCATCGTTGACGACAACGATCCCTTCGACGTGTTCAACGGCCCCATCTACGACAACGAGGGCAACCTGCGCATCGCCGAAGGCGAAAAGGCGAGCGACCTGATGATTGCCCAGCAGATGACCTGGCTGGTCAAAGGCGTCACCGTACGATAAGGAATGCAAAACAACTTCCTGGCGCTTTGCGAAAGCGAAGCGCCAGGATTGCCGTTTCATTTATCAAACAGGAGGACTAGGCTTTGAAGCATCAAAACTTAGCCGTATCCATTCGAGGGCTTTGCAAATCCTTCGGGCCGGTGGCGGCCAACAAGGATTTGAGCCTGGACGTCCGCTGGGGCGAAATTCTGGCGCTGCTTGGCGAAAACGGTTCGGGCAAGTCGACGCTGGTCAACATGCTTTCCGGTTTATACCTGCCGGACGCCGGCAGCATCGCGGTGGACGGGGAACCGGTGTACATACGCACGCCCGCCGATTCCTTCCGCCTTGGCATCGGCGTCATTCACCAGCACTTTAAGCTGGTGGACGTCATGACCGCGCTGGAAAACATCATTTTAGGCCTTCCGAAAAAGAGCCGCAAATCGAAAAAGGCCCACGAAAAAGCCGTTTCCGAGCTTTGCGACCGGTACGGCCTGCACGTGGATTTGCACAAAAAGGTCTACAATATGTCCGTCGGCGAAAAACAGACGGTGGAAATCCTGAAGGTTCTGTACCGCGGCGCGCGGATTCTGATTCTGGACGAACCCACGGCCGTTCTGACCCCCCAGGAAATCGACCGCCTGTTTGACATTTTGCGCAAAATGCGCGACGGCGGCAAGGCAATCATCATCATCACCCATAAGCTCAACGAAGTCATGGCCGTGTCCGACCGGGTGACCGTTCTGCGCAAGGGCGAAACCGCCGGCACCGTCGAAACGGCCAGCACTACGGCGTCGCAGCTGGCCGCCTTCATGGTGGGGCGGGAAATCAACTTGGACATTGAGCGGGTAGAGCCTAAAAACCTTTCCGAGCGGCTGAACGTCGTCAACCTTACCTGCGTGACGGAGGACGGGCGCAAGGCGCTGGACAACGTGAGCTTTACGCTAAACGGCGGCGAAATTCTGGGCGTGGCAGGTGTAGCGGGCAGCGGCCAGAAGGAGCTTTGCGAGGCCATCGCTGGGCTGTACCCCGTCAAAGGCGGCGCAATTTTGTATAAAAACGTCGTGGACGGCATCGAAATCAGTGAAAACATCGTAGGCAAGACGCCCAGAGAGATTTTCCAGAAGGGCATTGCCATGGCATTTATCCCCGAAGACCGGCTCGGCATGGGCCTGGTTGCCCGCATGGACATTGCGGAAAACATGATGTTAAAGAGCTACAACGACACCAAAAGCTTGTTCGTCGATCGCAAAAAACCCACGGAGATGGCGAAAACATTAATCGAGCGGCTGGACATCGCCGCGCCCGGCGTCAACACCCAGGTCAGCCGTCTGTCCGGCGGCAACGTGCAGAAAGTGCTGCTGGGCCGCGAGATTTCGTCGGACCCGACGATTCTGATTTCCGCCTACCCGGTGCGCGGGCTGGACATTCACTCCTCCTATACCATATACCGTTTGTTAAACGAACAGAAACAGAAAGGTGTTGCCGTGTTGTTTATCGGCGAAGATTTGGACGTGCTATTGGCCCTTTGCGACCGGATTATGGTGCTCTGCGGCGGCAAATGCGTCGGCATTGTGGACGCCAAAACAGCCAAAAAGGAAGAAATCGGCCTGATGATGATCGGGGAAGGAGGCGGCGCTTATGCGTAAAGCGAATGGAAAAAACGAGCCGCTTTTCCGCCTGGTCAAGCTGGATTCGCCTTCCTGGAAGCGGGGGCTGGCGCAAAGGGCGCTGGCGTTGCTTTTGGCCATGGTCTGCGGTGCGCTGCTGCTGCTGGTTTTGCGGAAAAACCCCGTGGCTGTGTACTGGCAGATGATAGTCGGCTCCGTCGGCACGAAAGTGGCGCTTACCAACACCATCCGCATGGCGATTCCGCTGCTCATCACCACGCTGGGCATCACCGTCGCCTTTAAGCTTCGCTATTGGAACATCGGCGGCGAGGGGCAGGTGTGTCTGGGCGCCATCGCGGCCACGTATTTTGCATTAAATTTTGTGGGAAAAGTGCCGTCCTGGCTGCTGTTTGTGATTATGTTTGCGGCCGGGGCGCTTCTGGGCGGGCTTTGGGCCGCCATCCCCGCCTATTTCAAGGCAAAGTTCAACACCAACGAAACGCTTTTCACGCTGATGCTCAACTACGTAGCCGTGTACATCATCCAGTACCTGCGGGAAGGGCCGTGGATGGATCCCCAGCAGACGGGGTTCCCCCAGATCCCCCGGTTCCCCATGGAAGCCCGGCTTCCCAAGGTGCTGGGCGTGCACGTGGGCTGGATTATCGCGCTGGTACTGGTTGTTCTGGTGTACGTTTACCTTAGGAAAACCAAGCACGGCTATGAAATCGCCGTCGTAGGCGAAAGCATGGACACAGCCCGTTACGCCGGCATGGACGTAAAGAAAATCATCCTGCGCACGATTTTCATCTCCGGCGCTTTGTGCGGCGTGGCCGGCATGGTGCAGGTTTCCGGCGCGGACTTCACGCTGACGGAGACGGTGGCCGGCGGCGTGGGCTTTACGGCCATCACCGTGGCGTGGCTTGCCAAGCTGAACCCGGCGCTCATACTGGTGGTTTCGTTCCTTTTCTCCATGCTGGAAAAAGGCGCCAACTCCATTCAGACGGTGTTCAACATAAGTAACGCCGCGGCGGATGTTTTGACGGGCATTATCCTGTTCTTTATGCTTGGCTGCGAGTTCTTTATCCGGTACCGCGTCGTGTTCCGCAAGAAAAAGCAGGCACGGGACCTGGAGACGGCGATTACCGCCGCGGTACCGGCGGCGGCGCAGCCCGAGTCTGTGCCGACACAGCCTGAGCAGGAGGCAAAGGAGGGCGCGGAATGCAGCAGGTAATTAACTTCATCTACGCCGCCGTCCTGGCGGGCACCCCGCTGCTTTTTGGCACGCTGGGCGAGATTTTAACGGAAAAAGTGGGCAATTTAAACCTGGGCGTGGAAGGCATGATGTTCATGGGCGCGGCTGTCGGGTTTGCCTGCGGGTATTATACCGATTCGGCGCTGCTGGCCGTTTTGGGCGGGTTTGCCGCCGGCGCTTTAGGCGGGCTGATTTACGCGTTTCTAACCGTTACGCTCAAAGCCAACCAAAACGTGACGGGTCTGACGCTTACGATTTTCGGCGTAGGCTTTGGCAACATGCTGGGCGACTACATCATGCGCCATTCGCCGGGCAACGCGGCCTTTGTCAGCGAAAAGGTCAAAGCCGCCTTTGCCAAGCTCAATGTGCCGGGGATTTCGGACCTGCCCTTTGCGGGCAAGCTGTTCTTCCAGTACAACGTGCTCGTATATTTGGCTATCGCCATAGCTATTCTAATGTATATCTTCCTGCAGAAAACCCAGGCGGGGCTGAACCTTCGTGCGGTGGGCGAAAACCCCGCGGCGGCGGACGCCGTGTCCGTGCCCGTGACTCGCTATAAGTACCTGGCCATCTGCGTCGGCGGCGGCATCTCGGGCCTGGGCGGCGTGTACGTGAGCATGACGACCACCGGCGGCACGTGGGTCTACAACTGCGTAAACGGCCTGGGCTGGATCGCCGTGGCGCTGGTCATCTTTGCCGCATGGAGCCCGGCGAAAGCGATTGTCGGCTCCTATGTGTTCGGCGGGCTGTCGGTTCTGCGGCACTATGTGGTGCTCGAAATCCCGGTGGCCATCTACGCCATGCTGCCTTTTGCGGCGACCATCGTGGTTCTGCTGGTCACTTCCGTGCGCCAGTCGCGGGAGAAGCTGCAGCCTAAGGGATGCGGCATCAACTATGACAGAGAGGAACGGTAAAGAGTGCTTACCACGGTTCTGTTCGACCTGGACGGGACGCTGACGGACTCCTCCGTCGGCATTTACAAAGGGGTCGCAAAGGCCCTCGCGCACTTTGGCATAGAGGAAACGAACGAAGCGAACCTGGCCCGGTTTATCGGGCCTTCGCTTTTGGACTCTTTCCAGCGGTATTACGGCTTTACGGAGGAACAGGCGAAAAAGGCCGTTGCTCTGTACCGGGAATACTACATCCCCAAAGGCGTCTACGAAAACAAGCCCTACGACGGTGTGCACGAGATGCTCGAGACCCTAAAGAGTGCCGGGCTCACGCTTTGCCTGGCGACAGCCAAGCCGGAGCCTTTGGCGGAAGTGGTTTTACATGAGTTCGGCCTGGCGAAATACTTTACGCATCTGGTGGGCAGCCTGTACGACGGCACCCGGGCGGAAAAGGTGGACGTTATCGCCGAAGTGCTGCGGGTGACGGGGGTTTCGCCGGAGGAAGCCGTGATGGTGGGCGACCGGCGGCACGACATCGAAGGGGCGAAAGCCAACGGGCTTTGTTCCGTCGGCGTTTTGTACGGGTTCGGCGGCAGGGAAGAGCTGTTGGACGCGGGGGCCGACTTTCTGGCCGCCACCCCGGCGGAAGCGGCGGAGATCCTCCTATCCCTGAGAAGGTAGGCAAGTTCATACATGGGGCAACATCGACGGGGTTTCCGCCGCGGTTGGTTTCCCCGGCAGGGCCAGACGGCTCATGCAAGGCCGCAAACGAGGATGCAGTCAAATCCGCAGTTTGCTGCGCGCGGGTCTGTTTCGTAGTTGCGGGAATGACCACCGGAATTGCTGGCGAATCCCAAAATCGACCTTGCCGTTCTTATCCAATCCTGACGATAAACCAAAAGGGAAAGGGGATTTCCTCTTTCCCTTTTCTTATGCGGATAGCGCGAAGGCCGCATGTATGGGGCGGCGGGAAGGTTTTGAACCGTTCAAAGGGGATGAGGGAGTAATTTGAAAGGAACCTCTCAACCGGGGATGGCGAAAGATGTTTGCCAAGCGGGATAGCGTCAAGCCGTTTTGGGCTGGTTCCGACGACCGCCATACCCTGGTTGCCGCGTATTTGCCATAAATGCCGCTGTTTCCATTTGGAAGTTGAGTTATCGCAGACGGGGTCTGTCCCCCGGGACGGCGAAAAATGCCGCCGAAAATTGGGGTGAAAAAATGTACACTTATACGGTTGACATTCACTGCCGGCAGGATTATAATGGGTACAG
>JAKPBM010000382.1 GCA_029778935.1 Bacillota bacterium
TCCGCCACTAACAAAACCTCGAGCAAGCTCTCAGTTTTGTCCGTTCGACTTGCATGTGTTAAGCACGCCGCCAGCGTTCGTCCTGAGCCAGGATCAAACTCTCTGAAAATATGGTTTATTGAATCCCCTTACCGGGAATTGAATAACTCTTTCAGAGCCGTCCGCGTTTCAAAAACGCTTCCTGACTTGTCGCATGCGGACTGCCGTCCGCATTGCTGTATCCCTAAAACTCTGGTGTTTGTCGCTTGGTTCATTGTTTAATTTACAAGGTACAGACTCTTTCGACCGTTTTTCGCTCACCCGTTCGGGCGGCGTCAACAATCTTTATTATATCATGTCCGGCCCCGTTTGTCAACACTTTTTTTCATCTTTTTTCGAAGTGTCTCACCGCTTGGTCTCTCAACCATCGAGCCGACGCAAAATTTATTATATCACATCGGGCCGTTCTTGTCAACACCTTTTTTGAATTTCTTTTTTCAAGGCGTTGTTCGCGGTTTCTCGCGGTTGTCCGCAACGGGCGGGACGAGTTAGTATTGTATCAGGTTTTGCCCGGATTGTCAACACCTTAACTCGTTAAGTTTGTTTGACAAATTCTGGAACAAAACGATACAGGCCGCGCAAAGGTTTGGGACGAAGCAAAGACAGAGGCCTAAGAAGCTTAGGCCTCTGTCCGAGTTTGCCTTGCTAGCTTACTTCATGCCAAAACGCTTCTTGAATTTATCAACGCGGCCGCCGGCGTTATCCAGCATCTTCTGCCGACCGGTAAAGAACGGGTGGCAGTTCGAGCAGCTTTCCACGCGCATTTCTTTCTTGGTAGAACCAGTTTCAAACACGGCGCCACAGGCACACGTGATTTTCGCCGGGCCATAGTTGGGATGGATGCCCTCTTTCATCGCACTCACCTCACTCGCTTGGGTCATACAAACGAAACTTAATTCGCAGTGCAATGGTTATAATACCACACCGCTTGCGAAATTGCAAGTAAAATTTATAATTTTTTTCGTTTTGCTAGAATCTGCTATTCGGCGGAAAGCCGTTCTTCCTCCCAATCGCTCACATCCACCAGCCGTTTGGCTTCAAAAAAGTACAAATACAGCTTCCCGACGGGCTTTTTCGCAATCTCCGTTAGCGCCTCGGCGTACACCCGAAGCTGCGGCCGGTAGGCTTTCGCCCGCTCGTCAACCAAAGGCCCCGCCACCGCGTCCGTTTTGAAGTCCACGACGGTCAGGGTGCCGTCCTCTTCCTCAAAAAACAGGTCGATAACGCCCTGCACCAGCACTTTTTCGCCGGACAAGCCTTCCGAACCATAGTATTTTGCCGCATCGGCCAAAACGGAGAACTTAAACTCCCGATAGACGGCTTCGCCGCCCTTTGCTTCCCACCGCGCTAGCACCCGCCGGCCCACGGAAGTTTCGTAAAACGCCGCGATGGCTTCGGCGGAAACGGCCTGATACTGCTCGGCCGACAAAATGCCCCGCTCGCATAGGTCTTTTAAGCCTTCCTGAATCTTCTCCACACCGCAAACTGTGCCCAGCGGCAAAAGCTGCATGGCCAGATGCACCGCCGTGCCCTTTTCCGTTGGCGACAGCCCTTTCTTTCCCGAAAGAAATTTCGGCATTGCCGGCGTTTTCCTGTTGACGTCTCCCGCCCATGTCGCCGGCGTTTCGTCCTCGTCCAGAGCCGTCAGGCCCTTAAACCCCGTGGCCGTGAGCTTGGCCGGCAGTGTGACGGCCTTTTGGTGCGGATAGGCGTACGTGAGCCAGTTTCGGATTTGCGTTGCCAGCTCGGGGTCTGCCGGCGTTTCTTCCCTTTGCGCCTCTTCCGCTTCCGCCGGCTCGGGCGGGAAATCGAACGTAATCTGGAAGGGCAGAGCTTTGCCCGGCTCGATCTCCTCTGCAAGCCCCGCCTTTGCCAGCAGCGCCGGCTCGCCGGCCGCCAGCAGGGAAAGCGTCAGCCAGTCCGCATAGCAGGGGTATTTGCGCAGCAGCACCGGGTCGGGCCGGCCTTTCCCAGCCAGCTGCGACGCCAGCTCGGTGATTTTGTCCTCCGGGTCGCCGTAGGCGTTGACAAGCAGCAGCCGCTCCCTTGCCCGGGTCATGGCCACATAGAGGATGCGCAGTTCTTCTGAAAGCTGCTCGTTTTCCAGGGCGCATATCACGGCTTCCCGTTTCAGCGTGGTGCGCTCGGTCAGGGTCTCATGGTCCCTCCGCCGGAACCCTGGCCCCAAAACAGGGTGCAGCAGCAGCGTTTCGCCCTTCCAGCGCAGGTTGAACTTTCCCGAAAGGCCCAGCAGGAACACCACGGGATACTCCAGCCCCTTGGACTTATGTATGCTCATTACCTGCACGCCCTGGGAGCTTCCCCCAACACCCCCTTCGGGGCGGACGCCCTTTTCGTACAGCCCGTCAAAATAGCGCAAAAGCGCCCCCAGCCCGCCGGCAAACCCCGCGGCCTTTTCCAAAAGCAGCAGGAGGTTTGCCTTTCTCGACTCGCCGTTTTCCATGGCGCCGTAGAGCAGCAGCGCTCCCGTTTCGTTTAGTAGCCGCCCTAAAAACGACCCCGCCGGCTCGTCGCCGGCCTCTCTGCGCCACCGGTTCAGTTTCTCGAGCACGCCCGCGCACTTTTTGCCCAAAGGCGAATCTTCCTTCGCCGTTTTCACAAACGCTTCGAAGAAATTTATCTTTTTCGGCAAGGCCAGGCGGATTTTCCCCAACTCGTCGGCGGTAAACCCGCCCAAAGGCGAGCGCAGAAACCCGATGAAAGACGTCTCTCTCGTCGGGTTGTCGATGCTTTCCAAAAGGGCCAGAAACGCGTCCACTTCCGCCGTGTCGAAAAAGCCCCGCCCCGCCCCCGAGGAAACAGGGATCTTCCGCGCCGCTAACGCTTCCTCCACCAGCGGCCCGAACCCCTTATAGGAGCGCAGCAAAACGGCAATGTCCGACGGCGCAAGGGGCCGGTTCCTGCCTAAATTCTTGTCGTAAACCTCCAGCCCTTCCGTAAGCATCCGCTCGATTCGGGCGGCGGCGTACTGCGCCTCGATTTCCTTTTTGGAAAGGGGAGGCTCTTCCTGCGTGTCGTCCTCGTCCTCATCCGTGGCAAGGTATATCATTTCCGCCTTTGCGCCGGCAACACCGCTTCCGCCTTTCAAATACTCCGGCTCGGAATACTCCATCTCCCCCAGCTCGCCGCTCATCAGCGCGGAAAAGGTAAAGTTCACCGCGTCCAGCACCGGCTGGGCCGAGCGGAAGTTATCCGGCAGGAAGATGGCCTTCCGCCCCTCTTTTTTCTCCCGGCTGTAAGCGTTTTTGCGGGCCAGGAAAATCGTCGGGTCCGCCCGGCGGAAGCGGTAGATGCTCTGCTTTACGTCGCCCACCATAAACAGCGACGGGCCGCCCTCCCCCGTCAGACAGCGGAAGATGGCGTCCTGCAGGCCGTTGGTGTCCTGATACTCGTCCACCAAAATCTCGTCAAACCGCGCCCCTTCGCTTCTGGCAATGTCCGAAGGAAGAAAGCGCCCGTTCTCCACACCCTTGCAGAGAAGCTTCAGCGCCATATGCTCCAGATCGCTAAAATCCAGCACGTTTTCTTCCCGCTTCTTTTCGGCAAACCGCTTGGTAAACCGGCGCACCAGGTCGAAAAACGCTTCGGTCACAGGCAGCGCGTCCCGCAGGTCGTCTAAAACCTGCGCGTTTTCCTGCATAACGACGTCTTCTTTCAGCCCGTTGAGCCACTTTTTCATCCCGTCCCGTAGCACTTTCGCCCGTTCCTTCAAAGGATAGTTGCCGGTAATTGTCGGAAACCTGGGCCGCTCCGAAAAGCCAAGCAAGGCGCAGCGCGATTCGTCCCATTTCCCCTTGGAAAAGGATTCGCAGAGGGCTTCGAGCTCCTGGGCTTCCTGCGCCAGAAACACCCAAAGCTTTTCCGCTTTGGGGAAGGGGTTATCTTTGAGTTTTTCACACATAGCCCGGTACGCCCGGACGTAATACTGCGCCTCCCGGCAGACCTCCGCCCGGACTACTTTGCCCCAGACGGTTTCGGCGGCGTCTTCGGGCAGGTTCCGGCTTTCAGCCAGCCTGTCCCGGAAGTACCCCTCCGGGTCCGGCCCGCTCATAAGGTTGTCATAGGCCGACAATATTAACTCTTTCAGCCGCCGGTCGTCCCGCGGCCCCGCCACCGCCGCCGCCAGCGCAAAAAAGGGGCTTTCGGGCGGATTTTGCGCGTACGCTTCCTCCAGCACTTCCTCGGCGGCCGCGTCGGCCAAAAGGCCTGCCTCCTGCTCGTCGGCCAGGCGGAAAGAAGCCGGCAAATCCAGCGCGTGGAAATTTTCTTTGATCAGCCGCATGCAGAAGGCGTGGACCGTCGTAATCTGCGCCGCCGGAAGCAGCAGAAGCTGCCTAGACAGAAGCTTTCCTTCCGGCGAATCTTGGCCCGCCTGCGCCAGCCGCTCGGACAGAGCTTTCGCCAGCCGCCCGCGCATTTCCGCCGCGGCGGCCTTCGTAAACGTGACCATCAGAAACCGCGTAATGTCGGAGGGGTTCTTTGCGTCGGTGATTTTCCGCAGAATCCGCTCCACCAGCACCGCCGTTTTGCCCGACCCCGCCGCCGCGGACACAAGAATGCGCCGCTCGTTACTCGTGATGGCTTCCGTCTGCCGTTCCGTCCAGCGCATGCTTCTCCCCCCTTCGTTTGTCAAAAAACGCCTTTTTGTTCATTTTCGGCACCCAAACGGGCCGGTCGCCTGCACGGTAGGCGTCAAACTGACACACCCGCCGCATGTCGCAGTAGTCGCAGCGGGCCGTGCCGTCGACCACCAGCGGCGCGCATTCCATTTCCCCTGAGTAAACGCCCCGGGCCATTTTTGCAAGCAACCCTTCCACATGCTCCTGCAGCAGGGCAAACTCCTCCTCGTCGGCGACCGTGCTGGTGACTTTCACCGAAAGCGCGCCGCCGGATTCGCTGTAGGAAACAGGGATAAACCGGGCTTTGCCCTTGGCCGGCTTTTCCATGGCGGCCAGCACCGCAGAGTCGTTCAGCAGCAGCCCCGTCCGGCTCACCTTTTCCCGCACTACCTCGCCGCTGCCCGCGGAGCCGGCGGCGTACTGGGACAGCGCCGGAATATACAGCACCCCCGCCGGTTTGGCGTTCTCCATTTTGCACAGGGCGAATAGGTACAACAGCATCTGGGCGCCCAGCCCCGCTTCCACGCTGTCGAAGCGGAAGGCGGTGTTCCCCGTCTTGTAGTCGACGACACGCAGAAACGTCTCGCCGTCCTTTTCCCAGCGGTCCACCCGGTCGATTTTGCCCGCCAGCTGTATCTCCACGCCGTCAAAGTCGTACAAAACTCCCGGCAGGCCCTCCTCGCCAAAGCCGAAGGCCAGCTCAAAAGCGTACGGTTCAAACTCGCTTTGGGAAAACTCCTCCCGCATCTCGGAAAGCAGATACCGGATGCTGTCCGAAATCCGCCGGATTTGCCAGACAAACCGGGCGGATTTGCCTTCCAGCCCGCCCAAAACATCGTCGATGTACGCTTTTGTGTGCCGCTCCGCCATTTCCATAAGGGCGTCCTCGGAAACGGCCTTCCACTTGCCGGGCAGGGCGGCCACCTCGGCGGCCGTTTCGCTTAACACATAGTGAATGAGGCTGCCCGCGTCCGCCGGCCCCAGAACGGCCTTCCGCCGGGGCTTTGCGCCCAGGCCGTATCTGGCAAAGTAGGAAAAGGGACACCCGTGGTACGTTTCCAACCGCGACGCCGTCACCACCGGTTTCTGGCCGTACAGCCCGCCGATGACCTCCGGCTCCGTAATCGGCCCCCGCCGGCCCAAAAGGGCCTTTTCCAACGCCTCCATGGCCGCCGCTTCCTCCGCAAAGGCGGACAGCGCCAGCCTGGCCGAAGCCGAAAGGGTCGACCTAGCTTTGCCCAGTTCGCCCAAAGCCAGCGCCAGACAAGGCTCTTTGGCCCGGGCGCGGAAAAGGCCTTGCGTCTCCTCCTCCGTTTCCGTCCGCACAAAAGGCAGCGCGCGGCGGATTTTTTCTATGTAATAAGACGGTTCCGCCGTCTCGCCGCCGATTTCCGCTTCGTAGCAGGAAATCAGCAGGCCCTCCGACGGGGCCGTAAAAATCTGATAGGCAATCAGCTGCTCGTCATAGGCCTGTTCCTCGACGGTTTTTTCAAAAGGCAGGCCCTTTTCCGCCAGCCGCTTCCGCTCATGGAGGGTCAGCACCGTGCTTTCCGACGGCTCCGGCGGCAGCACGCCGTCCACCGCTCCCAAAAACAGCAGGAATCTGGGCCGGTCGGGCCGCATGCGCCCGGCTTCGCCGATAGCCACCGCGTCCAGCGTGGCAGGGATGCTGCCCACGGTCTTCTGGGAAAGCAGCAGGGCAAACAGCTCCCCAAACTCCTCCAAAGAAAGCCTGGTTTCGCCCAGCACCATGACAATCTGGTCCAAAGCGTCGCAGAGCAGATCCCAAAGCTGTTCGTATTCCTTTGCCCGGCGCAGATTTCCTTCCGCTTCCATGGCGGACGCGGCGGCCGAAATGGAATCGGGCAGCGAAACGGCGGTCAAGTAGCGGTATAAGCTCTCGGCCAGCTCTTTGGCCGTGCCCTGCCGCAGAAAATTAAGCAGCGGCGCCACAAAGCGCTCGCGGATGCGGTTGAGCCGGTTCAGTTCCCGAAGGCTTCCTTCCGTCACGGGTTCGCCGAAGCCCTCCGGGTGGTCCGTAAACGGTTTTTTCAGCCGCTCCGGCGGCAAATCCCAAAGCAGTATGTAGTTTTCCAGCGCGTCGGCTTCCTCCTGACTTAAGCCGGCAAAGCCCGTTTTGAGCAGGGAGAACACGTCCTCCTTCCGCCGGAACAGTGCGGCCCGAAGGGATGCCGCGGCGGTGCGCAAGGGCGCCATTTCGGCGGCGGATTCCCTTCTGTCTAAGAAAAACGGCACGCCGTATCGGGTGAACACGGCCGCCGCCGTATCGGCAAAGCGGGACAGGTCTCTTGTCGCCACGGCGATTTCGCCAAAGCGTACGCCGCTATGCACCAGCCGCAAAATCTCCCCCGCCGCAAATTCCCACTCGGAATACGGCGTCTTGGCGCGGTACAGGCGGACGCTGCCGTCGTTTTCGGGCGCTTGGCCCGCCTCTGCGCCCGCCAGAACCCGCTCCAAAAACGCAAGGGCTTTGGCAGAACCGGCAAACCGCACCGGCTCCCCCGCCGTTTCGATTTCTACCGGCACGCCAACCTCACGGCAAAGCCGCAAAAGCGCCTTGGCCGTCTTGCGCACGGGAGCGAACACGCCGCCGTCGCCCTCCAGGCCATCGCAGCAGAAAGATACGGTCACCGACGCCGCCGTCTGCACCATTACACGCAGAATGTCCCACTCCGCCCGGTTAAACCGGGTAAAGCCGTCTATGTACACATGGCGGCCGGCAAAAAAGCGCTGCCCGCACCCTTCCAGCACCGTGGCCAGCAGCGTCATGCGGTCGGCCGGGTCCTGCAGGTCGCCTATACACAGGGCTTCATACGCCCCAAACAGCAGGGACAAATCGTGCAGCTTGTCCCCCAGCAAGCCGCCCTCGCCCCAGGAGGTTAGATCCTCGGGGCGGACGCCGGCCTGCTTCAGCTCGGCAATCGTGCTCGCCGCTTTCTGTAAGAAAGGCGTCGAAAGGGCGTGCTGCCCGTAGATTTTGAGCATCGGCCGCACCTGCTCCGCCGCCAGGCGCAACAGCAGCAGCTGGCCCCCCGCGTCGATAGGCGTATGGGCCAGTCCTCCTTCCACGGAGAACACCCGGGCGGCCAGGCTCTTAAACGTAAACACCTCGGCGGAAAGGGAGATGCCGTTACCCGCTTCCAAAGCCAGCCGCCGCTCGGTGACAAACCCGCTCTGTTCGGGCACCAGCAGAATCTGCCCTCTGGCCCCCGCCTTGGCCCGCTCGGAAATCAAGCGCATGAGTTTTGTGGTTTTGCCGCTTCCGGAGCGGCCCAACAGCAGTGTGGTCACAAGTGCGCCTCCCTTGTACAAAAATCCATTGTTTCCATTATATCCGACAAAAACCCCCGGAGCAAGGAGAAGAAAAACCAAAAAATTTCCAAAAAAGGGAAAAAGCCGTCCCCGCTTTTGGGAAACGGCTTTTTCTTGGACCGCCACCTATAATTTCCGTCGCCAAACGGTCTTTCCACTACAACACACAGCTTTCGCGAACGGAAACCCTGCAGATACACACTGCAGAAAGGTGCCCCGGTCCGTTATTCCCTTTTCAATTTCAAATGTTTTCGGTCGGATACGCCCATGCCGCTTGCGAAAGCTTTGTCTTGTGACCGCCAGGCATTCCGTGGAATTCTTTCTTTGTCAACACGAAAGTCTTCCAGCACAACAGTAAACAGCCCGCGCTGTTAAGAATGCGGCAGTCCGACGTAACATGAGCCTTCATCCGCCGGAACAAACTCAGTCTAAACGGTCAGACCTTTGTTTGTTCACCAGTAGTATGATTCCGTCAAAGCAAATTATGCGAGATTTTTACAGGAAAAAACAGGAACATTTTATTCCGCTTCCGGCGCGTACGGGCGGAAGCGGCCGTTTTCAAACACTTCCATGGAGCCGTCGTCCCGCTGGACGATAAAGCGGTTGTCGAGGTTTTTCTTTTGGAGAATCCGCGTCGCCGCGCAGACGGCCACGCTGTGGTCCGGCATGTCTTTGTACACCACGGCGTTGGCGCCGATGCGGCAGTGGTTGCCCACCTTCACGTTGCCGATGATTTTCGCCCCGGCGCCGATATACACATGGTCGCCGATGACCGGGCTGCCCTTGTCGGGGCTGTCGGCAAGCTGGTCGTTGCCAATGGTCACGTGCTGGAAAATCACCACGTCCTTGCCGATTTTGGCGTGGTCGGAAATAAACACGCCCAGCGGGCCGTGGGGCATGCAGGGAACGCCGGCAAACTCCGCCGTAAGGCCCACATAGCCGCCACGCGAAAAAAAGTACCGGGAATAAATGCTCATAAGCAAACGGCTGCGCTTTTTCTGCGCCATAAGCTTTGCTTTCAGCCCCCAGATGCCGCCATACCGCTTCAGCACAATGGGGGTAAGGAGTCCAACAATCAATGCCTTAATCAAAGTGTGCCTCCATCCATGAGTCCAGCGCGGCGGCGATTTCCTCCGCCGACGCCTTTTTGCTTAAGATGTAATGCCTGCCTTCCGGGCTGCTCCGCCAGAGGCTCCGCCCGTCGGGCAACACGCCCATCCAGCCCGGGGCGCTCAGCGAAAACATCTCGTCTTCGCCCAAAACGGCATAGAACGCCGCCGTCTGGTCCCAGCTGCTTCTGCCCTGGGGGCTGTACAGCGCGTACGCCCGGGTTAACGGGTCCGTTTTTCCTTTATTCTGCAGATTTTTGCCGGTAATTATGTCGACGCCCGTTTCAAAAATGGAGAACACGGCCTTGCCCGGCCAGTCGCCCAAAACCCTCGCCGTGGCCGGTACGTCCATGGCAAAGTTAAACTCCGGCCCGCCGAAGCCTCCGCCCATGGACACAAGCCTAACCCCCTTCTGCCGAAGCAGTTCCCGGCCGGACAAGGGGCTGATGTCGTCGCCCGGGCTGGCCACAAGCGCCCCGATGTTGGACAGGGGGCCGATGGCCACAATGGTGACCGGCCCAAGCTCCTCCGCGATAGCCCGGCGAAGCACCCGCACCGCGTCTTCCGCCGTGCCGTTGCCGCCGAACCGGTTGGGAAACTCCTCCACGATGGCCTTGTTGTACCGCTGGCAGTTTTCATCGGTCAGAAACCCTTGCCGCTTCAGCGTGCCGATCTGCATGTCCGTCCGCCCGAAATGGCGGCACACGGCGTCGATACACCCCACGCCGTAGGGGTTGGAAGTGCAGTGGGTCACGGCGGCCAGGCGGCAAAGTCCCGCTTTTTCCATGTTTAAAAGCATGGCCAGCGCGCCTACGTCGTCGCAGTCGGGACCGATATCCGTATCCAAGAGAATAACGGGCATCTGTTTCTGCATGTTTGCTTCTCCTTTGTCCTATTTCTTACAAAACCAATATAATTATAATAGAATTCCGTCGCTTGTAAAGCGGCGGAAAAATTTATTGACAAACGGCAAACACTCCTCTATGATAGGCAAAGGGGAGGAAATTTTTTCCATTTTCCCGCCATACGCGCTAGTATGCCCGCACACAGGCGTTAAAATTCGCCGTTTTGCAAAAACGCCCGGTTTTCCCTTCTCAAATTTTCAAAAAGAAACTTCCTTCCCGCCCGTTTTACCGGCATTGCCGCCTGCCCGCCCCATGGCCAGGCTCCGTACCGCGCCATGCGATATACGCCTGCCCGTTTGGTGCGGAAACCTGCCGAAAAGCGCCCATTCCCGCCCCGGGCGAAGCCTCTTTGGCTCTGCCGAAAGGTGCAGACGCCCGCCGCATGCGGCCGGTTTGTCCCGGCCGCTTCCCCGAGGTTTCATAACACAGGCGACCGGCAGCCTTAAAGTTAAATTTTTACATATTGCATCTCCGCCGCCCCCGGCATCGCCCGCACGGTTACTAAGTAAAATTAAAAATATTCATATGTCACCGCTGCACAGCGTCCAATACAGTTTATCTAAGGAGGCATTGCCCATGTCGTACCCCGTCCAGCGCCTTACCATCGGCGGCACGCCCATTGAGCAGTTTGTAATCGTGCTGCCCGTCGACCCTACTCCCTCGGAGGAATACGCCGCCGTCCGCCTGCAAACCTACCTGAAAAAAGCGACGGGCGCATCCTTGTATCTGGCCCAGATGCCGCCGGAATACTGCATTTTCCTTGGCCGGGCCGCTGCTGTTGACCGGAGCCGGATACGGCATGACGGTTTTGCCATCCGCGCCGACGGCAAAAATCTGCATCTGGCCGGGGCCATCGACCGGGGCACCATCTACGCCGTCAACGCCTTTCTGGAAAAATACATAGGCGTGCGCATCTACGCGCCGGGGGTCGAGCGCATCCTGCCGGCGGAAGCGGTAGACCTTCCCGCCTGCTTTGAGGAAGTGCAGAACCCCGTCTTTTCCTACCGCGCCCACGACTGGATCGCCCACACGCAAGACCCCGATTTCGCCGTCTGGGAGAAAATCAACTCCTTTATGTCCGGCATCCCCGAGGACAAGGGCGGATGCGTGCCCATCGTCGGCGGCTGCCACACCTTTGCCCGCCTCTGCCCGCCGGAAAAATATTTCGACGAGCACCCCGAGTACTACTCTCTCTGGGAGGGCAAACGCATCCCCGCCGGCAACGTCTTCGACGTGCCCGTGGGGCAGCTGTGCCTGACCAACCCCGACGTTTTGCGGATTGTGACGGAAAACGTGCTGCAATGGATCGAGCAGCACCCCGGCTGCCAGGTGGTGGATGTTTCCCAGAACGACAACCAGCGCTACTGCCAGTGCGAGGAATGCACCCGCGTCAACAAGGAGGAAGACTCCCTCGCCGGCAGCCTGATCCGCTTTGTAAACAAGGTGGCGGAAGCCGTCGCGGAAAAATACCCCGGCGTGCTCATACAGACCTTCGCCTACCAGTACACACGAAAGCCGCCAAAGCTTACAAAACCGGCGGACAATGTGATGATCCGCCTCTGTTCCATCGAATCCTGCTTCCGCCATCCCCTAGACCATGGCTGCCAGCGCAACACGGAGCAGTTCGCCCAGTACATGGAAGGCTGGAGCAGCCTTGCCAAGCACCTTTCCATCTGGGACTATACCACCAACTACGACTGCTACATCGCCCCCTTCCCCAACCTGTGGGTGCTGAGGGACAACGTGCGGTATTTCGCCGAAAACAAGGCCCTGCACGTGTTCGAGGAGGACACGCCCAACACCTACACCGGCGAGTTCGGCCCCTTGCGGGCGTACTTGCTTGCCCGCCTGCTCTGGAACCCCTACATGAGCGAGGAGGAGTTCAACTATCACGTGGACGACTTCCTGGAAGGCTACTTCGGCCCCGGCTGGCGCAGCCTGAAGGAATACCTCGAAATCCTGAAAGAGACAACTAAAGACGCTCACGTGGGCTGCTTTGAGCGGGTGCACCACCTGCCCGAGTTCACCTCCGAGGACGTGCACAACTACGTGCCGCAGCCGTATGCCAAAGTAAACAAAGAAACCTTCCTGACTCCCTTTATGGCCCATATGCCGAAACTGAAAGCCCTGTGGGCCGACGCCGTATCCAAGGCTCGCGATGAAGCCGAGCGGGAGCGGATTCTGCACGCCCGCATGTCGCTGGACTTTCTGGAGCTGTTCTGCACGCCCCACGTCAAAGAGGAGATGACGGCAGAAGAACAAGCGGCATACGAAGCGGCCGTACGCGAGTTTTTAGAGCGAAAAGAACGGTTCAAAATGCATACCAGCCTTTTCACCGCCTATAAAGGGCGCTAAAGCGGCATTTTGCCAGCAAATTGCCCGCAGACCGCCTGCCCAAAAGAGCGCGTACGGCACGGAAAGGAGGATTTGCAGGAAACGGCATCTAACGCTACCGTTTTGTCGATTTTCTTTCCCTCCTTCTAAAAAACCGAAAGAAAAACCCGGCCTAGCGGCGTTTTTGGGCTGTTCCTCATCCTTTTGCTTGCCGGATGTGTTAAATCTTTGTAAAGGTCAAGCTAAATATTTTTAAATTCAAGCTGTTCTCTGACTTCACGTCATTACATACCCACGGTGTTCAACCATCGGTTTATTTTATCAACCTCGGTTAAACAACACGGTCATTGCCGGAAACAAGTTTTCACCGTATAATAAACCCGCAACAGGCGCCTAAAACACACGCCGGAGGTCAGAAAAATGGACATTACCATCCATGAACAGCTTAAATCCCTGCGCCGCCAAAAGGGCAACACGCAGGAAGACCTGGCCGCCCATCTTGGAATTACGGTGCAGGCTGTGTCAAAATGGGAGCGGGCCGAAGGCTACCCCGACATCACCCTTCTTCCGGCCATCGCTGCCTACTACAACGTCACCGTAGACACGCTGCTGGGCGTCGACGAAGCACGGAAGAAAGAGAAACTAAACGCATATTGGGAGCAGTCAAACAAACTCACCACAGACGGAAAAATGGAGGAAACCCTTGCTTTATGGCGCCAGGCGCAAAAGGAATTTCCCAACGAACCGGAGGTTTTGTTCCACCTGATGTATGCCATCCGTTCTGTAAACCCGAAAACAGAGGCCGAAGAAATCATCGCTTTGGCAGACCGCTTAATAAACGAGTTCCCAAGCAAATGGGAATATCGGTATGGCGCGCTGCAGCAACTCTGCTTTGCATACAAAGAGCTTGGCCAGGTGGAGAAAGCCAAAGAGTACGCCCATATGGCGGGCGACTTCTATACCACAAGCTCCGAACTGCTGACCCATGTCCTCACGGGCGAGGAAGCCGTTTCCCTGTGCCAGGGCAACCTGCTGACCTTAACGAACCTGATATATATCATAATATTTCGACGATTATACACGAAGGCAAATTCAGCAACAAAGACACCATTCGCGCCGTTCAGTTTGTGCTGGATCTGTACGCCCTTCTGTACGACGACGGAAACTGCGGTTTTCAGCACATGTACGTCTGGAAATGCCACGAGGCTCTGGCCCGGGCCTACGCCGGGGAGGGCGACGCCGAAAACACCCTGGTTCATCTCTCCAAAGCTGCCGACCACGCCATCGCCTACGATACCCTGGAAGATGGGATAAACTACACCGCCCTCCTGGTCAACCGCTTGCAACATAAGCGCTCAAGCACCTGTAAAAATTACACCGAAAACGATTCCCGGTTGCTGCTCAAACGTCTTTCCCACGCGCTACGACTTCGTCCGCGACAATCCCGCTTTCCTCGAAATCCAGGCCTGCCTGGAAAAATACGCCAGCTAACCCCAACCGAACGGGTTCCCTGGGCGCAAGCTCATACGGCAATCCCCATCGGAACACAAAAGGAAGGCCCCGGCCTTCCTTTTTGCTTGCTTAGGCGTGCCGTTATCCTCTTTTTTTGCGCCTTCCCCAGCTTGGATGTACTCAAATTTCGCCGCCTTCAACTTCTGATACCGGAGTTCTGCAAGGCTGACTGCCCCCATACGTCTTCACCGCAGCCGGCGAAAGGAGAATACACCCTGCAAAGCGCTCTGTCTGCCGAAAATGGGAGGGCGGCAGGGGGGCAATTTCGGCCGAAATTCGTCCTTGGCGGCGTTCCCCAAGCAAAACGCCTTCACCCAGCTGAACTCACAGCCAGCGTGCGAGCCTATTGCAGCCGCATGGCTATCGAAAAGCCGGGGTTTTCTCTCCTTTCGGGCGGATTTCCTTGCAAAAACCTCAAAATTACGCAATTCCTCACCGATTTAATACCGAAATCGTTATTGTATACAAACTATAATTTATTGTATAATATTGTATTTCTGTTCAGTTTAAACGATTTATGGCGTTTTTCTTTGTATATTATTCCGTCTTTCCCGAATCGCAAAAATTTGATAGAATAGAGCCACGCCGGCTGCCGCCCCTGTAAATTGCCTTGCGAAAACCCAACTTTTCCGCTCCCGCCGGCCGATTTCTGCCACCTGCAAAGGAGACGTGCGTATGCCTTCCCGCAAAACCGCCCTGGGCCATCTGGCGGCGCTGCTGACCGTCATCGTCTGGGGCGCCACCTTCATCGCCACCAAACACCTGCTGAACCTGGCTTCCGCCGTAGAGATTCTGTTTCTCCGGTTCGCCGTCGGCTATGCGCTGCTGCTTGTTATCGCGCCGAAAACCTTTCGCTTCTACGGCTGGAAGGCGGAACTGCTGTTCCTTTCGGCGGCGCTGTCCGGCGTGACGCTGTATTTTCTGTGCGAAAACATGGCGCTTACCTTCACCCAAGCCTCTAACGTGGGCGTCATCGTCTCCATCGCGCCGATTTTTACGGCCATTCTGGCGCAGTTTTTCCTCAAAGACGAAAAACTCACGGCCCGGTTCTTCCTGGGCTTTGTCGTGGCCCTGGCGGGCATCGGGCTGATTCACTTTTCCGGCAAAATCATTCTCCAGCTGAATCCCGTCGGCGACCTTTTGGCCCTTCTGGCCTGCATCCTCTGGGGCGCGTATTCGATTCTCATGCGGAAACTGGCACCCTTTGGCGTGCCCAACCTTGTCGCCACCCGCCGCATCTTCTTCTACGGGCTGGTCACCATCCTGCCCCTGTTTGCCTTTATGGGCTTTTCCCCCGACTGGGCGGCCCTGGCGCGGCCGGTTCCGCTGGCTTCCCTTCTCTTTCTGGGTGTTTTTGCTTCGGCCCTGTGCTATGTGAGCTGGAACTGGTGCATGGACGT
>JAKPBM010000405.1 GCA_029778935.1 Bacillota bacterium
GGAAATTTTCAGCTTCTCTGCTTAAGAACAATCAAAACGTCCTGCTCTAAAACCTCCGTGGAAGGGTCTAAGATGGCCATAACCTTGCCGTCGCGCAGGAAGGCGATGATGTTGATGGATTCCGCGCACACGGCGGAAACAGCCGTAAACAAGCAGTCCAAAAAGGAAACGTCTGCCCCCGGCTGCTGAGACAGGGGCAGAGCGAGTAGAGCCGTTCCCATTAGGCTGCCGGCAGAAATGTGAGCAGAACCAGTTGGGAAGGTGTAATTCTGTTGCGTATCGCTTAAAAATGTATTGATTTAAGGTGTTCGGGTTCATAAGTGGGTTCTTTCAAATTGTCCCACATTGCCGGAAGACTAGGCCTTTTTGGCTTTGGCGCGGCGGATAAGCGCAAAAACCGCGCCCGCCCCGGCGGCTGCAAGGAATACGCCCGCGGCGGCGTACGCCTTTTTACTGCGGTAGGCCTGCCGGAAGCCGGCAATGCGCCTGGCGATTTCCTCCTCGGCCAGGTTGGACGCCGCCAGATTGTAGGCCAGGGCCCTGCTGGACTGTTTGGCGACCGGGTCGTAGACAAACGTGCCGCCCCGGGAAGTGGTGACGGTCAGTTTGCCGTCTTCAAAGGTGCCGGCTGTGAAATATACCATCTGCGGCTCCAGCGGCGCTTCCGGGTCAATGCGCAGCGAATATGCCCGGACAATCCACGGGGTGACGGCGGGGTCTTTCGGCTCGACGCCGATTACGCCGATCTGGTCTCCGCTGTTAACAAGACGGAAAATGTAATCGTCTGATTCGACAACAATGTCTTCCGGCGCGTCGGCGGCGTAACAGCACATCGCCAGAAGCAGGAAGAACAGTAACGCAATTGCAGCTCGTTTCACTTCATACGCTCCCTAAGGATTATTTACAAGAGGGTTGGTTTATATTATAATGTTTTTCAAAGCGTTCTTCAAGAAGACGGGAGAATTTTTCATGGTGATTGACTTTCATGCGCATATTTTTCCCGACCATTTGGCACAGCGGGCGCTGGCATCCATTTCCGATAAGTCCGGCGGGCTGCGGCCGGTGACTAGCGGCATCCTTTCGGACACGCTGGAAAAAGGCCCCGTCTGGGGAATCGACCGTTTCGTCTTTCTAAACATCGCCACCAGCCCCAAACAGCAGCGCAAAGTGAACGACTTTGCCCTTTCGCTCGTTGCCGACGGGCAATACGCTTTCGGCTCCGTGCACCCGGAGGCGGAAGACGCCGTGGAAGAGCTGCACCGCATAAAGGAGGCAGGTATCTTCGGCGTAAAGCTGCACCCTCACTATCAGGGCTTTGCCATGGACGACCCGCGCATGGCGCCCATTTACGAAACCATCGAGAAGCTGTCCCTTCCGGTCGTGTTCCACAGCGGAAAGGACATCGCCTATCCAAACGACGACAAGGCGCATCCGAAGCGGCTGGCGCAGGTGGTGCGCTCGTTTCCGGGCATGACGGTGATTGCCGCCCACATGGGCGCATGGAACTGCGCGGAAGACGTGCTGGAACACTTAGCGGGGCTGCCGTTGTATTTTGACACGTCCTTTTCCAAAGGGTACATCCGAACGGAGGACGCCCGCGCCATTGTCCGCGCCCACGGGGCTGACCGCATCCTATTCGGCACGGACGCGCCCTGGATGGACGGGGCGGCGGCGCTGTCGTTTATCGACGAGCTAACCTTAACGGAAGAAGAAAAAGAAAATATACTGCATAAAAACGCAGAGCGGATTCTGAAAGGAGAGGAGCAAGGTGCGAGGAGAAGTTAGAATCGCCATGGCCGGCCTGGCCCATCCCCACGGCGTCGGGTTTTTGAAAAATGCTTTGAAACACGAGGGGGTTTCCATTGTCGGCTTCTACGACAACGACAACCCGGAAAACGCCAGAGCCGCGGCGGAGGAGTTCGGCGCGCCGGTCTTTACGGATCTGGACGACCTGCTTTACAACCAGGGCGCCAACACGCTGCTTACGGCGCAGATCAACTACGCCAAACCCAAGTACATCATCCGCGCGCTTAAGGCAGGGTTAGGCGTCATCGCGGACAAGCCCATGGCCACCACGCTGGAGGATCTGGACGCAATCGAAGCCGCTGCCAAGGAAACGGGCGCGCCGATTTTTCTTATGCTAACTGAGCGGTACGACCCGGCGGTATATACGGCCAAGCAGATGATTGACCGCGGCGAAATCGGCAAAATCACAAGCCAGTACCTGGTCCGACCCCACCGGCTGCGCCCGGAACGCCGCCCGGCCTGGATGTTCGTGCGGCAGCAGTACGGCGGCATCGTCAATGACATCGGCGTTCACGACATCGACCTGGCCCGTTTCTTTACGGGCAGCGAGGTAAAGTCGGTGCTGGGCGCCAAGGTGGCCAACATGCGCTTTACCCAGTACACCGATTTCTGCGACACGGGCACGGCGCTTTTCGAGATGGAGGACGGCAGCGTCGCAACGGTTACCGTCCACTGGATGACGCCCGACGCCTACCACGCCCACGGCGACGTGCGCTTCCTTCTGGAGGGCACGAACGGGTTCTTGACCATTTCGACGGTGGAGAAGACGGTTCGCTTTGCCAGCGACACCCATCCCATCGGCTACGCGGAAATCGTCACGCCGCCCCTTTCCTGCGAGGAGGACGCCCTGGCCACCATGGCCGACCGCAGCCACAAGCCGGTGATTACCACCCAGGACAGCATCAACGCCACCCGCGCCGCGCTACTCGCCCAAAAAGCGGCGGAAGAGGGAACGAAGATTCATCTGACCCAGAAGTAAACGAAACCCCCCGAAGGAATCCTCCTTCGGGGTTTTCTGTTCGGCAGGAACCGGCAGGTTCGCGTATGCGAAGCGCCGGCGTAGCCGACGCCGCAAAAAGGGACTTTGAACAGATTGCCGTTAGCGTCTGTGCGGAAGAGAAAAGCGTAAACATAATACAACCCCCCGAAGCGGTTTCGGGGGGTTCGCCTACTGCAATATTAGAACGACCGATTTCGCCCTTCCCCCGCCGCTAGGTTGCCCAAAACGCCGTTTCGGAGAACAACAGTTGCACGTCTTTGTAGTAAGGCAATTTTCTAACGGGGTAGTTCTTCGGAAGCAGCTGGATAAGGCCCCCGTCATCAACCCCTTCGAACGCGCAAACGCCGCGGGAAAAACGAACCGTGTTTTTGGTCATGTACCAGACGTATTCATCCCAGTTAAATTTGCCGCCGTTATAAGAAGCGTCGGCGTTAGGATAGCACGCTTCGCCGGTTATCAGCATACGGCGTAATTGGGGCAGCGAGACGTACTCGCCGTTTTTGTCCTTAAATTACAGCCTGTACGTGGGGTCGAGCATGACACGCTTGCCCGAGGGTAGGAAGCAGTCTACCACCACATGACAATCGCCAAAGGGGTCTTCGAAAGGCATGCATGTGATATGGAGTGCTTTCATACCGTTCATCCGCAAAAGCCCCGCCAGCAAAATGGCCAGCCCCCGGCAGTTAACGGCACCGTGCTGCTCGCAATGCCAAATCGTGTTTTCCGCGCCCGGCGTTTTGGGATGCCTGATGTTTCCGTTATGCCGGAAATGGTCGCAGACAAAGCGAAGCAGCGAAAAGGCAAGCCCGTCGTCGGTTTGGGAAAAGCCTTCCACGTATTTTGGGTAGTCGTACTTCTGCAAAACATCCGGCAGCGGTTCGAAAAGTTTATACGAAACAGCAATGGGTTCCGCCGGGGAGCTATCGTCATACTCGGCGTAGGTTCGCAGGATTTTGGGTCTCGACATGAAGGGCATGCGAACCCGGCTCGGAATGGATTGCTTCGCTTTCAGCCGGCGAAAGAAAAGCCTTCTGTCCATTTTGTCCAACCATATTGTCCGGCAATGCAAGGATGGATTCGGTTAAAATTGGCGCGCGAAAAATTACAGCAGGGTCAAATAGACCGAGTTGGGAGAGTCGGAAAGCGAAGAAAGCCTCGAATCCAGTTCCCGTTTGGTCAGCGGCTCGGTGACAAGGGCGATATTTTCGCCGCTTTGCACGATTTTTGCTTCCTCAAACAGGCCGGCGGCCTTCTTTGCGGCGGCTTCGTTTGCAAACCGGACCATGTAGACGTGGGGCAGGTCCCTTACGTCCGCCACGGGCACGCTTTCGGGTCGCTCGTCCCAAGAAAACCACGGGCGGGGAGCGGTCTGCCGCGCCGCGTCGATTACGTCCGCCACCACGGCGCTGGCCGTGGGCAGTTTGCCCGCGCCCCGGCCGCGGAACATAAGCTCGCCCGACGCGCTGCCTTTGACGATGACGGCGTTAAACACGTCGTTGACTGAGACCACAGGCGACTCCTCCGGTACCAGCATGGGCGAAACGCCCAGGTGGTAAACGCCGTTTTTGCCTTTAACAATGCGGCCAAGCAGCTTAATGCGGCAACCCAGTTTTTTCGCCAGGGCCATATCCGCCGTGGTCACATGCTCGATGCCTTCCGTTGGGATTTCCTCCGGCGCGACGCGGGAACCCATGGCAAGGGAAGCGAGGATGCTCGTTTTCCGGCAGGTGT
>JAKPBM010000412.1 GCA_029778935.1 Bacillota bacterium
ACACCTGCCCCGTGCCGGTGTTGCCGATGGTGAAATACCGTTCGTTACTGCCGTTGGCCTGCATGATGCCGACCTGTCTGGCCGGGTCATGGGCGGCGGTCATATCTACGCAAAACAGGATGCGGCTTCTGTCAGGGGAGAGGGCGGCGCCGAATTTCGTAACGCCGGTATCCGAAGGCAGGGCCGCGGAAAAAGGTGTTGACGAGTTGACGAATTCCGAACCGGCTACCGGCGACGGGTCCGGCTCCCGCGGAACAGGCGCGAAGGTATCGTTTTGAAGCTTAAGAGCGCCCATTCCCGCCTGTGAAGGCGGCGCGGGATACGTGCCGATGACTGCGATATGGCAAGAGGATGTGAAAAGGGCAAGGGCCAGCGCGCAAAGCGCAAGAAGCGGCTTTTTTCCGTCATGTTCGGCTTCCTCCAGAAAATGTAGATATTCCCACTCTGTCTATCTTATCGCTTTTCACCGCCAATATGCAAAAACCGCCCCGGCCGGTCAACCAGAATCCGATGACAGACCGGTGAAAAACTACTGCGCCACTGACGATGTCAAGGAACTGGCCAGGTCAACCAGAATCCGATGACAGACCGGTGAAAAACCTGAACCGGCGAGAGTACGTTGACGTTTTGCGCAACGTGTTGACGAAAACCTCAAAAGAAAAGCAAGGTACCCAGTTTTTCCTTGCAAAGGCAAAAACCAGTCGTTATAATGAATTTGGATAAAAATGCTACGGGAGGTGAACCGCCCCGGCAAGTTTTTGCCGCGGGCCGGCTTTATGATCAAACTGGGCGTCAACACGGTTTTGTACAAGGACTTTTCCCTGCGGGAAGCCGTCGAAAACCTGAAAAAAATCGGCTACGACGGGTTTGAAATTTCCGCCATCGCCGGCATGTGCGAACATCTAAAGCTGGACGACTGGAAAAACCAGGCCAGCGAAATCAAGGAAATTTGCGACGAGTTTCAGATGCCGATTTTAGCCACCGAAGTGGCCAGCACCGACCCCGACCGCCTGCGCCTTGCCTTTGAAGCGGCCTCTGGCCTGGGCATTCCCGTGGTCAACATCGGCCCCGGAGGCAAGTCCAACGTGGAAGAAGACCTCGTGAACGTCTTGAAGCACCTCAACATGCTGGCCGAAATGGCCGAAAGCTACGGCGTGACCCTCTGCGTCAAGGCCCATGTGGGCAACGCCGTCTACAACACGCCGACGACCCTGCGCATGATTGAAGCGGTGAAAAACCCCTTCTTCGGCGTGGACATGGACCCGTCTCACATTTTCCGCGCCGGCGAGGAGCCGGAAGAAGCCATCGCCGCCGTTCTGCCCTATATGAAGCACGTACATATCCGCGACTGCGTCGAACGCCAGCCCAGCCCCGGCCTGCCCCTGCAGCAGATCTGCGGCGTCGGCAAAATCAACCTGAAAGGCTACTTTGAGGCCATGGTGGCCGGCGGGTACGACGGCCCGGTGAACCTGGAGGTTATCGGCCCGTCCCTGTCTTTAGCGGACGCCAACATCGTCGCCGCTGCCAGCTACGGCTACATGAACGCGATTTTGAAGTCGCTTTCCGCCCGATAACACAAAAGGACTACAAGGAGAGATGTTTTGTATGAAGAGAAAGCCTAACGTCCTGTTCTTCGGTGTTGACTCTCTGCGTGCCACCCGCACGAGCCTTTGCGGCTACGAGCGGCTGACCACGCCCCATATCGACCGCATGGCCGAAGGCGGCGTGAACTTCGTCAACTGCTTCAGCCCCAGCATCCCGACCCCGCCGGGCTATTCGGCGCTGCTGACCGGCCGGAACTGCTTCGGCACGGGCATCGTCACCCTGCGCAACGTGCCCGAACTGCCCAAGGGCATCACGCTGCAGGAAGTGCTGGCCGCCGAAGGGTACAACTGCACCTGCATCGGCTTTGGCGACGGCCCCTACACCCACGGCTTCCATAAATACCTGAACTACTCCGGCTGGGGCCCCGACCGTCCCGATGGCAAGTCCCACAAGGCGGAAAACATGAACGACGTGGCCATCCCCGAACTCAAACGGCTGGCCAAGGAAGACAAACCCTTCTTCCTGTTCCTGCGCCATATGGACCCCCACTCGCCGTACCTGCCGCCCGCGCCCTTTGACCGCATGTTCTACGGCGGCGACGAGCTGGACCCCAGCAACAAGTCCCTGGAAAACCTCTACAACTTCAAGCCCTTCCGCGATTACTTCAGAGAGTGGTTCCCCGCCGGCTGCACCGACGCGGAGTACATCAACGCCCAGTACGACGGCGCCATCGCCTACATGGACAGCTGTATCCAGAACATCTTCGCCGTGCTGCAGGACCTGGGCATCGAAGAAGAAACCTTAATCGTGTTCACCGCCGACCACGGCGAAACTTTGGACGAGCACGAATGCTACTACGACCACCACGGCCTGTACGAGCCGACGCTCCATGTGCCGCTGGTGTTCAAGCTGCCCGGCGTCGTTCCGGAAGGCTACGTGTTTGACGACTACGTGCAGCAGAAGGACGTCATGCCCACCGTGCTGGACATACTAGGCATCGAGACGAACCTGCCGTTTGATGGCCGCAGCTTAGTGCCCCTCTGGGAAGGCGGCGAGAGAGCGCCCGAGCCGGAGATGTACCTTACGGAAGCTACCTGGATGCGCAAGCACGGCTGGCGCACGCCCGAATGGAAGCTCATCATCGCTTTGGAGCCGGACTTC
>JAKPBM010000421.1 GCA_029778935.1 Bacillota bacterium
AATCCATCGAGTAGAGGTTATCGAAATAGGTGTTCTGGAACACAGAGTCGCTCTCATGCATGAAGCGGCCGTAGACACCCGCGCCGTATTCCAAGCACTTCATAATCGTGTACTTGACGTCCTGGGTGACGTTCAGCGGCTCGCCGGCGTACTCTACCAGGCCGTGGAGCACCATCTGCACGAAGGGCACCTCGTAGTACTCAACGATGAAGCGGCTGGACGTCATCGGGATGTTCAGCACGTCGGAGACGTACGGCAGCGTGTGGAAGTAGCCGCGCTCCACGATGATTTCGTAGCCATCCTGCTTGAGCTCTTTCAGCTCGTTGGCCAGAATACGGGAGGTCTGCGTGCGGTCCACGATCAGGTCGGAGTCGAAGTCGGAGTTCAGGATGCTGCCGACCGGGCCGAGCGCCAGATGCTTGTTGTCATACTTAGCCAGAGCCCGTTTCAGGCCGTCGAAGGTCTTCTCGTACAGAGACGGGGAGACGGCCCATCTGGGATGATAGTATTCCCGTTTACGGTAGTAGTCCGCAACGCCCGTGGCGAGGTTACGGTCTACGATGATGGAAACGGTCATACCCAGGGTCTCAATGGCGTCCTGACGCGGGGCAAAGCCCTCAAACATCTGGTCTTTGTATACGTGCAGCGGGTCGACGTTCGGGAACACGCTGACGTTCTTTTCCGCCATGGCGGTGTAGAACTCTTCGTAGCCCTTGGAGCCGCCCAGTCTGCGGCTGACCTTGAACTTGTTGCCGTAGGTCTGCACCGCGCCGCCGTTGGCGATGTACATGTAGCGCAGTTTCATCTCGCCGACGCCGAGGTTTTGCAGGGCTTCTACGATCTCTTCGGCCTCTTCAAAGGTGGTCAGCGGGTACTTGACGTTGATCGGGAAGCCCGCGTAGCTGACCTTCTTGTCGATGATGCCATAGATGTCGGCGTAGAAGGGAACGCCCGTCTCCTCGGCAATCCGGTTCAGCCCGAAGGTGTTAATCAGGTAGGTGCGGAAGAAGTTCGCCATGTCGTAGTACTCGATCTTGTCGCTCTCTAAGAAGTTGTAGCGAACGACAAGGTCCGTATCCGGCAGGCGGCAGTACCGGCGGGTAACCACGCTGACAACTTCCTCCTTGGTCTCCGCATCAATAGATCTCTTTTCCTCTTTGACCGTAACCTTGGGGAACATCTGGATACCGGAGCTTTCGCCGGTGTTGTAGTAAATCTGGTCCTTCTGCGTGGGGAAGAAGGCAACATAGGTCAGGTTCAGCTTCGTCTGGTTGTCCGTGGTGGTAGCCAGAATGTTGGCTATTTCATAGCCCTTTTCGATAATGCCGAACACGCCCCAATTCTCGGTCTTGTGACCGAACACAGGCATAATGGCCTGTTCATAGTAGGGGATGTCGCGGATGGTGTAGTTGAGCTGGGACAGCGCCTCGTCCTTCGCCCAGGACATAATCTGAACCTGGAAGCTGGTGGAGCGCTGGTCAACCTTGTTCAGCTCGATGAGAGAACCGCTGCCGTCGGGCACCAAGATGTAACCCTTGTCTTCCACGCCGGAAGAGATGAAGCTGGGCAGCAGGTCGATACGCAGAATCGCAACTTCCGGCGGGTACTTGATTTCCTTGGTCAGGATCGTGACCTTGAGGGTGTTGCCTTCCAGGCGGTACTCGACGGGGATAGTAAAGCTCAGAGAGCCGGTGTTGTCCACGTAGCCGGATTCGGCATAGTCGCTCTCCAGGTCGAAACGGGTGTAGCCGACCATTTCCCACATCTTGACTATCTGGCCGCGCTTGAAGGCGACGGAGTAGTTGTCCGGGTAAAGCTCGTAGCCGTCTTCTTCCTGCAGCTTCGGAATCTGCGAGATTAAGTCATTCAGATCCTTCATGAGCTGCTCGCGCTTGCTATCCTTATCCGCCTGGTTTGTCAGACGGTTGACTTCCCGTTCGATCTTGGCCAGCTCATTTTCAATGTTGATGAGCTTGTAGCGGGATTCAAAGTCTTTTTTGAACTTCTCCCTCTGATCTTCCGGGACGCTGTTGATCCACTTTTCCGCCTGCGAAGCAAGCAGGAACTTGGGGAACAGGGCCGGCCGGGTGTCGCCCAGGCCGTATTCAACCCGGTAACCTACGCGGCGGCCGTTTTCCACGATTTCCTTGAAATCAACCTGTTCTTTGACAACGCAGTCGTCATAAGAGTAGAGTTTAGCTTCCTTGGAGGAGCTGGAGATGTAACCTACGTCCTGCAGCGCGGACTGGCTGCCGTTGGGGTCGAAGGAGTAGTGCAGAACCAGCTGCGACTTTAGAAGCTTTGTCATCTCCTCGTTTAAGCTGAGCTTTTCGTCCTGGAAGACGGGGTTGGAGTGGTATTCCTTCCCCGTTCTCTTGTCCGTGACAATAATGTCGAACACTTTGCCGGGCTCATAGTGCACGTCAATGCTCAGATTGTCCTCCCCTTCCCCATATATATAGGGTTCCGGGTAATCAGGGACGACCAAACTAACGGCATTGTCGGCAGTGGCCACCATACTGCCGATGGGCAGCAGCATGGCAATGACCAGAGCATATGCGACAATCGCAAGTTTTCTGACTTTCATTTTGCCGCTCCCTTCTATAGAATCCTAAGGACAAGTTCTCTGTAAAGTCCGATAAAGAAGCCGATCAGCTGGCTGATGAGGTTGAAGAACAACAGTCCCAGGAAGATGATAACCGCCATGCCGACTACGATCAAAATGGACGTCAAAATGGTTTTGCTCAGGGTGTACTGGTGAACCACCAGCAGTCCGGACAGCATCAAAAAGCCGGACCAGACAACTGCGATGCCGTTCATCAGCGAGTAGAACGCGCCGTATTCCAGAGGCATCGCGTTGCTGAGGAACGCCAGCGGGAAACCAATCAGGATCATCGGCGTCAGCGCGTAGGCGCTGACCATGAAGATGTCGCCGAAGGAGCCTTCGCCGTCCATTAAGGTTGTCAACGACCAGTTGGCAATGCACCACAGAAGGAACGTGCCGACGGTGGTAGTAAACTCGCTTAAGATGTTTAAGCTGACCCCGTCATACTCCTGGTTGTAAAGGTAACCGGTAAACTGGGTTCTGAAGATCGAAAGAAGTACCAGTATGCCGAGAAGGACCGTAGCCGCCTTCCGACTTCCCCTCTTTTCGTGCTTTAAGTCCCAAAAACCGTCAAAGGGGTGGAAAATCAGGTACAGCGAGTACTTCAGCTCTTTCAAAATTTGTGCCATCGCTTACACCACCTTCTTGACGCCTTCGCGCAGGAATCTTCTGAATCTCTTGACCAGTCTGTAGATCTGATACACCAGGAAGCCGCCTACAACGATCAAGAAGATATAGGTAAACTTGTTACCTATGGCCTGCTTCATGTAGAGTTCCAGCGCCCTGGAATAGTATTCCGGGTTCTGGGCGATACGGAAGTCGTGCATAGCGCCCTTGTAGTCGCCGGCGCGTACCTTGGACTTACCGACACCGCTGTACGCAATCGTCATGTTGGAGTTCATCTTCAGAACTTTCGTCCACATCTTCTCGGACAGTTCATACTCACCGGTGCGGTAAGCAATGATGGCCTTGTTGATGGCGTCACCGTAGTCGGTGGGACGGAAGAAGATGACGGCGGGGTTTCTCGACTCCAGCACCAGAATCTGGTCGCCGTAGAAGGTGACAGCCGTCGGCTGCATGAAGGTGCCCTTCTGCTGGGAGGGGTTGCCGAAGATGTAGAGGAGGTTGCCTTCCGCGTCGTATGTGAACACCTTGCAGCGGTTGGTATCCAGCATGGCGTACATACCGTACTCGTTGACGGTGATGTCGTGGAACCTCGCTTCACCGGCCACCGCCGTCTCCAGCGACGTACGGCTGTAAACGGACAGGTCGCCGACCGGCGGGAACATACCGGCGCGGATCAGAATATCCGTACCGTCTGCCGCCAGTTTCCGGACGGTTGTCGTCTGGGCGCGGGCATCTTTATCGGTAGGCTTCGTATCAAAGGTAGCAAAGAACTTCATACGGTCCAGCTGCGCGATGGAAGCGTAGATGAATCCGTAGGAGTCAAAGGTTACGTTGGAGTACTCCGTCGGAACGGTGCTCTCAATACGGGAGTACTGTTCGGGGGTGAAGATGAGCCGGAGAATGACCTTCAGCGGGGAAATCGTCGTCTTCGGAGCGCCGAAGAAAGAGTTAAAGGTTCCGTCGGCGTTCAGCTTCACCAGACCGCGGTTGATGTTCCGGCAGATGATGTACATTCTCTCCGCCCGGTCCACCACCAGTTTGGTGGGATAGAAAGGCGTTTCGGGGTCGATCAGGTCGATGTACGGCTTCGTGTAGACCTGGTCTACATTGCCCTTCAGGTCGGTGCGGATAATCCGCTGGTTTTCCGTGTCGGCAATGTAGATCATGTGCTTGCCGTCGTACTCGTAGATGTAGAGGCCCTTGGGGTTGTTCAGCGTCAGGGTTTCGCCCTGGTAGCGGAAACGGTCCAAATTGGCCTTCAGCTTCAGCTTATCATCAAACACGACAAGGCGGTTGTTGCCGGAGTCCAGGATATACAGCCACATGTTCTTGTCGACCACCATATCCTGGGGCTCGCGGAAGTTGCCGATGCCGTAGTCGGCGCCGATCAGCTCCCGGGAGAAGGTGTACGCCATAGGGGCGGGAACAGGAACCTGATCAGGGTTGTAGATATAGCCCTGCATAGGCGGGGCGGCGAAGGCCGGCACCACGAACAGCAGGCAGAGCAAACTCATAAGGAGAAGTTTTGCTAACCGTTTCATCCTGGGCTCGACCTCCTATTCCTTCAGGCCCGACTTGGCCATGGTTTCGATAACATTGCTCTGGGAAATGATGAAGACCACGATGGGAACGATCATCATAATCACCGAGGCGGCTGCCGAAGCGCCCGCACGGGCGATACCGCCGCTGACGATCTGGGAAATCGCGTAAGGCAGGGTTTTCAGCGGCTCGCTGTAGATGTACATGCCGTTGTTGACGTTCCACAGGCTCTGCACGGAGAAGATCATGAGCGTGAGCCATGCGGACTTGACGTTGGGCATGACAATGCGCCAGAAAATGACGCCTTCCGGGGCGCCGTCGATTTTCGCGGCGTCAAAGAGGGAGTCGTGCAGGTCCGACATGAAGCTCTGCATCAGGTACAGACCGAGCGTCATGCCGAAAGCCGGCACGATCAGGCTCCAGTAGGTGTCAATCCAGCCCAGAGTGGCCATGACGATGTAGCCCGGGATGGTCGTAACCGTGGCGTTGAACATGAGGGAGAATACGACCATCTTGGAGAAGGCCTTGGAACCGGGGAACACGTACTTGGCCAGCGGGTACGCGGCCATGGAGGCGATGATGATGTGGCCGAAGGTGCCCACGCCCGTAATCATCACGGTGTTAAAGATGTAACGGGAGAAGGGGATCCACGAGCCGGACATCAAACGGAACAGGTCCGCGTAGTTCTGGGATGTTGGGTTGCGGACGTACAGACGAGGCGGGAACATAAAGAGCTCGTCAGACGGTTTTAAGGACTGCACAATGGCGAACACCATCGGAATTGCCATCAATGCGCCCGTAATGAGCAGGAAGATCAATACGCCGAGGTCGCCGGACAGAGAGCGGTTGACACGGCTGCCGGCCTTCTGGGTAAAGAAGTGGAAACGGCGCACTTTGTGTTGTTTTTCTGCCATAGCTTTTGCGGCCATATTAAGTACCCACCCTTCTGAGCAACGACTGGACCAGCTTGTTAGCCGTGATCATGATGAAGAACAGAATCGTAGCAATCGCGGACGCATAGCCCATCTCAAAGCGGACGGTGCCATAGTCTTCCAGATGATGCACGATGGTGTGGGCAGCGTAGTTGGGGCTGGGGAAGCCGACCAGGCTCGTAATGACCGAACCCATGCCGAAAGAGCCCGTAATGCTCATAACGGCGCCGAACATCAGCTGCTGTTTCATGTTGGGCAGGGTAATGAACCACAGCTCCTGCCAGCGGTTCTTGATGCCGTCAATCGCGCCGGCCTCATACTGCTCCCTGTCGATGCCCTGCAGACCGGCGATAAAGGACAGGAAGCTCGTGCCAAGGCTCAGCCACATGATAACGACGATTACAACCGGCAGAACGGTCTTCTCGTTCTTCAGCCACTGGATGGGGTTGATAATCAGCGTCCAGCGAAGGAGAACGGAGTTCAGCAGACCCTGAGAGTCGCCGGAGAAGATGAAGGTGAAGATCGTAGAAGCCTGGGTCAGCGCGGGAGCGTAGAACAGAAGGGTAAGCACCGCGCGGAACTTCGGCGGCATTTCGTTTAAGAACCACGCGAACATCAGGCACAAGAGGTAACCCACCGGGCCCGTGATGGTAGCCAGCAGCAGCGTGTTCTTTATCGCCACAATAAACAGTTCATCGAGCATGAACAGTTTATAGTAGTTCTCGATGAAGACGAACTTCGGCGGCTGCAGCAGGTTAAACGTGGTAAAGCTTAAATAGATGGAAATGATAACGGGAACAACGGTAAAGGTAATGAAGATCAGCGCGTAGGGCAGAACAAAGAAGTAATACGTTTTGGCCTTTTTCATCTCATACCACTTGTAGGCCACGTATTTCTTGATGTTCTGCCAGGCGGTAGGCTGCCGTTTCGCAGCAGCTTCCGTCGCGGCAGACGTCGGAATCGTGCTCAAGACTTACCCCTCCTTCTTAGTCGTTGGAAAACTGTTCAATATAGCGCAGGCCCATTTCCTTCCGCTTGTTGGTAAGCTCGGCGTTAATATCGTCGATGTAGTCCAGCAGCGTCTCGCGCGCATCGTACACGTCGTTGACGACGCGGTTAAAGGCGTTCGTCATATGACGGGTGGTGAAGTAGCCGCCGGGCACTTCCGGAATGCCCTTCGCCCAGGAGCGCTGCTCGTTAATGACACGGGCTTCTTCCGCCGACCAGGGCTGACGATAGGAAACTTCGACGTTGGCGGAGGGATAACGGGACGCCGTACCGATAATGCTTTCAATTTCGACAGCGTAGCGGGCCTGGGTCTCCGTGCTGGTCCACCACTTCATGAACTCCCACGCTTTATCTTTCTTGTTGGATTTCTGAAGCATAATGCAGCTGGAACCGGAGGCGGCCACGGAGCGGTCGATGTAGGTGTTGCCGTTTTCGTCAACACGCTCCAGACCGGGCACCAAAGCGATCTTCCACAAACCGCGGATTTCGGGCGCGGACAGAGTCAGCGAGTTGTACGTGGTGTAGTCAACAACGGCGATGGGCATCTCGCCGCGGCGGAACCGGTTCTGGAAGTCGAAGGAAATTTCAAGCTTGTAGCTTCTGTAGAAGTCTGTAAAGGCGATGAACGCGTCGATGGCTTCCGGAGAGTCGAGGTTGGACTGGATACCGTAGTCATTGCCTTCACCGCGGTACAGATTGCCGCCTCTCTGATAGAGCAGCATGTAGTAGCTGCTGGTATCCGCCGAGAGACCAAAGTTCATGTTGTTGGACTGCAGCTCGGGGATGATGTCCTTCACGTCGTCCCAGGTGTTGGGAATTTCCAGACCCAGCTCTTTCATAATATCCGTGCGGTAGAACAGCACAGGGAAGGACTGGGTTTCGGGCAAGGCGTACACGCCGCCCAGATACGTATACTGCACAAGGGCGCTGGGGAAGAAACGCTTCGTCACTTCCTCAAAGTCGTCAAACTGGGTCAGATCCGCCGTTGCGCCACGCATGGCGTAGTTGACGGGCGTCGTCGCGTCGGAAATCTGCAACGCCACGTCGGGGCCGCGGCCGGACAGAGTGGCCGGCAGCAGAGCCGACAGGGCGATAAACTGCAGGTTGGTGGGAATCTGGTGGTTGGGGATGAAGTCGTCGTCGATCATCTGCTTGAGCATCTGGACCTGCTCGCGGCCGCCGCCGACGACCTGACCAACGGTACCCGTGCTAAACCAGACGGTAATGGCGTCTTTGACATCCATATCCGAACCGATGGTGGTGTAGTCGTTCACGAAGGAGTAGTAGAACAGCTTCAGCTCATGGCCCATGTTGGCGAAGAAGCCGGCGTTGGCTTTCGGCAGTTCGCTGCCCTTGGGCGCGATGTAGAAGTAGTCGATTTCCACCGGCTGCATGGTGAGGTCGTTCATCCACTTGGCGATGGAGCCGATGTCATCGCGGAACGGCTTGAAGCTTTCGGCTACCTTGATTTCCTTTTCATACATGACCATGAGGCGGGTCTTGGCGATGCGCTGCAGCATGGCGTAATCGGAGTTGCGCTCGCCGGAGATTTCCACCAGGTAGTCGGACAGCTCCAGCAGCGCGTCCGCCTGGACTTTCAGCATGGCCATTTCATTGGGCATCTGGTCCCAGAAGTGGTAGTCGCGGTACTGGTCCGGGTCGTTGCCGACCAAGCGGAGCATCCGGCGATACACGCCCAGAAGCGCAGCCAGAGAGTTGTCGGCGCGGCGGACGATTTCTTCGGCCGTGCCCAGCACGACCATCAGGCGCATTTCATAGGTTTTGCCGGCTTCGAAGTAGAATTCGAAGGGCTCGCCGTTCTCGTCGCACAGAGTGATCATTTCAAAATCGGGAGAGAATTTGAACTCGATCACTTTGGCTTCCGCAAAGGGCGTCTCCCCGTTAATGGTCAGCGCGCGGGCGGAGATGCGGCCGCGGGTGAAGTTCTGGCGGGCGCGCATATTAATGGTATACAGGCCCGACGCCGGCACTTCGATGTTCCAGCTGATCCACTGGCCGGGGGTCTGCCACTTTTCGCCGCCGATCATGTTCAGCTGCGTGTAATCGTAGGCAAACTTGCCCGACACGGAGCTGTTGCTGACGGAGGCGCGGCTATGATAGGCATACAGAGAAGACTCGCTCTTGTAAGCGGGCTGCTCGGCTTCGATTTTCACATAGGAACCAGCGGGAGCGGGCTGGTATCCATTGGCTTCGTACTGTTTTTTGACCTCAGCGTAAGTCGGCACGGACTCGACGGAACCAAGACGCAGTTCGCCGAGCAGCACCGGTTCTTTCGTGGCAACCAGCTTGATTTCGTGTTTGCCTTTGGTCAGGTAGAAGAGGAACGGATCGGAATAATGTCCGCGGGCATCGTTGAAATACGCGGTCATCCAGGTGGGAGCTTCCTCCTGGGTGGGGCGCATTTCGTTGCCGGCGCCGTCACGTACCTCGCCGACCTTGATGGCGTCTTTCCAGCGGCGGGTAAAAGTTATGTAGGAGGCTTCCGCAAAAGGAATTTCGCCGTCAATGTAGAGCGAACGCTCAATCTGCGCGCCGCGGCCTTCCACGGGCAGCCGGGGATCGGAAGCGACCGGATAATACAGCGCCCGGATGGTGTACAGACCGCTTTCAGGAACGTCTACAATGTATGAAACGTAGGCGTTTTCCGCGTTCACACCGATGTTGGTGCCGGCATTTTCCTGTTCCTTGCTTTCCAGCTTGAAGAGCAACACGTTTTTAACGCCTTCAAATTCATCGTAAATGGCGTTGGAGACATCAATGTTGGTGTCAGTAAAGTCGGCACCGGAGATAACGATGTCTTCCCCCGTGTACAGGGGTTGACCGGCATGCTCGGCGGAGTACGCGGAATACGTACCCTCTTTGGCGGCGGCTTCCTTGATCGCCTCTTCAAGCGCTTTTCTCTTGCGCTCTTCCAGGTCGTCGTCAGCGTAAGCCGACAGCCCTCCAAACATGGTCAGCACAAAGGTCATTGCCAAAAACAGACAAAGCCCACGGATAAACGGGCGGTCTGTTTTTTCCGGAAGAGGACACTTTCCTCTTTCAGAAACCTTTTTTCTGTACATACTTCCACCCTTCCTTGCCATGACTTACTTTCCAGACTATGTTCACAACGCCTGCCTTATGGTAAAAAACGACAACTACGGCGCGCTCCCAGCCGTCTTTGTACATTTTGCCGACTGATTTCAGGCAAAAAACTGACAAAAAGCCTACCGGCGGGGTCGGGTTGCCAATATTCCCCTTTGCCCGCCAGAGGACTTTTCGTGCATTTTTGACAGGCTTATGTAAAATAGCCTAATACGGTTCGCTACTATCTTATTTTATTTCGTTCAATTTGTCAAGCAAAACGGCCTGTAAAATAATATTAAACTTTTATTACAGGAGAGTTTTTGTGTGTGTTTTACCCAATATATATGTATGCGCACTTCCTTTCATTCGTGCTGTTTGCACAAGTTTTTGATGGAATACGCCGTTCCCTCCTAAAAACGGTAAAAGAAGCGTCAGTTGTTAGGTAAAATAACGAAAAGACAAGCCCGAATGGCCCCTGTTTCCCCTTAACAACTCCTTGTGAAATTTGTACAACCTGCCAGCATCGTCATTCTGCACAAGGACGAAAGTGTTATATTTCTTTCAGTAATAATCAACCTTTTATTTACTTTTTGTATAATCGTTGCCGTATCCGGAAAAAGCAACCTATTTCCATCGCAATACACAAAGGAACATGTCCCCTTCCGCTTCATTTCGGGGCGGAAAGATACACGTTTTGCTGATAAAAACGGCGCGTCGGGATAGGCGCGCCTGTTTCTGTCACAACCTTATAAAATTGTATCCCTGGAACAAACCCGATTCGATTACGCCGGGGATGGCCTTGATCTCTTTTTCCAGCCCGGGGCAAATTTGGGCAAACCGGCAATCTAAAATCAAGTTTCCCGCTTCCGTAAGCACCGGCCCGTCCTTGCCGGCTGCCGGGCGCACCGTAACGGACAAAGCGCCCAGTTCCGCCAGCCGCTCCGCCACCAAAGACATCGCCCGCGGGTACGTCTCCACCGGGAGGGGGAACCGGCTGCCCAGCCTGTCCACCGACTTGCTGCCGTCGGCTAAAAGATACCGCCGGCTGCAGGAAGAGATAATCAGCTTTTCGTGAAACAACGCCCCGCCGCGGCCTTTGATGGCGTCGCCCGCCGGGTCAACCTCGTCGGCGCCGTCAAAGCACCAGTCGGGCCGGGCTTCCAAAAGGGACGCCACATTCAGGCCCAGCTTGGCGGCCGTAAGCCTTGTCTCATACGCTCCGCAGATGACGGCGATGGACAGCCCCTCCGTCCGCACGCGCTCGGCCAGACATTCCAGGGCAATCAGCACCGTGGACCCGGCGCCGGCGCCGATGACCTGCCCGTTTTCGGCAAGCATCGCCACCTTGCGGCCTAAGGCCAGTTTCTCCTCCGACCGGTCCGCTATATTTAAATAAGGAAAGGACATATTGCTTTCGCTCCACCGCATGTATGTTCTGCTCGCTCCTTCCGGAAGGCCTTTGCCAGGTATTTGGCGGCGGGATGAAAAATTTACTGTTAAATTATATCCTCGCCGGAATGCAAAGTCAAGGCGGTGCGTTTTGGCCCAAAAACTATTGACACTTGTCCGTTCTGGTTATATCATTGGTAACATGGGCGTCGTTCATACAGCGCCCGCGCAAAGGAGGAAGCACAATGGATACGGTAATCATCGTGTCCGTCGTCGTGCTGGCAATTGCCGTTGTGTGTGTGCTCATCTACGCGGTTTTACGGGGCAGAAAGAAAAAAACGCCGCTGCCGCCCGTCCGGGAAGAGACAGCCGCCCCCGAAGAACCGTCCGAGCAGAGCGAAGCCGGGCAGGAACCGGCTCTGATTCCCAAAACGCTGCCATATGCCGCCGACGAGGTCAAACACCTAACCTTCCAGGACGACCACGCTACATACCTGATTTTCCCGTCGGAAGAGGAAAACGTGCAGATCGACCTGGTGGACAATGAAGAAACCCCCTACGAAATCACCCTGACCGACGGGAAGCTGGAGATCAAGCGGCCGCGGAAAAACGCCGGCAACAGCCGCTTCCGCCGCAATGCTGAGAAGGAAACGGCGGAGGAATGCATGGAAGTGCGCATCGCGCTGCCAAAGACGTTCGGCAGCCTGTCCGTTTCCACGGTCCACGGCGATATCGACGTCAAGAAACTCGCCTTATCCGACCTGTCTTTGCAAACAACCCACGGCGACATCTCCATGTTCCAGGTGAAAGTGACCGGAGAAGTCCCCTCCCCGTCCGACGTCAACTTCAATGCCAAGACCACCAAAGGGAACATTTTAGCGGACCGGTCCGGCTCCCTGCACGGAGCGGTCAACTTCACCACCGTCAACGGCAGTGTGAAGTTCTTCAACCTCTACGGCAAGAACATCCTGGCCAAATCCGTGGACGGCGACGTCAAAGGCTTCATCATCGGCGTGCCGGAAGATTACACGGTGATTTCCACCACCATCCACGGGGAAAAGGTGGTGCCCCGCTCCTACTACGGCCCGAACCTGCTAAAGGCCAGCTCCGTCAACGGCGACATCGACGTGGATTTCCGCTCTCCCGAGGAAGCCGAAGCGTCCGACAGCGCGGAACAGGCCGGAAGCTGATTCCGTTCTTCCGGAAACCGCTGCAAAAACCGGACACCCCTTCGCAAAGCGCGAGGGGGTTTTATGTTATATAGGTATGCGGCATCGCCAAGATTTTCTTGACATAAAGGTTTGGCGCCTATATCATGATGGTAGAAGACGGAAAAGGAGGAAACGCGAATGGGCAAAGTGCTGTTTGCTCTGGCGATTCTGATGGTTCTGGCCGGCATCGGCCTGCTTCTGTTTGTGGTGGTGCGGTTTTTCCAGGGGCTTTTGTCCTCGCCGAAACCCGCTTCTTTGGAAGGGGAGCCGCCCGCATCCTCCGTCCGGCAGAGCCCGGTTCTCGTGCCCAAAACGCTTTGCTACGGCGCCGAGGAAGTGCGCAACCTGTCGGTGGAAGACCCCGCCGCGACGGTAAACATCTACCCGTCGGAAGACGGGCAGGTGCGCATTGAGCTGCAGGAGGACGAGAAGAACCCCTATCAAATCTCCCTTTCCGGCAAAAAGCTCTCCATACGCCGCCTGCCGGACAAACGGGTCTTTTGGGGGTGGTCTTCCTCGAACCGGTGGGACGACAGCCGGGAAATCAGCGTGTACCTTCCCGCACGTTTCGGCGATTTGTCTGTTTCGACCACAAACGGCAATATTGTCGCAGACAGCCTGTCCT
>JAKPBM010000426.1 GCA_029778935.1 Bacillota bacterium
GAAAGACTGCTGGAAGCGCAGAGGAACCCTGCCGAACATGCGGATATCATCGTCCGGGTTTGCGGGTACAGCGCGGCGTTTGTGTTCTTAAGCCGCGAAACGCAGGAAGAAATCATCGCAAGGGCCATACGATAGAAAAAGCTGTTGCGGGCAATGCCTGCAACAGCTTTTGATTTTGGCTTGTATATGGATACTTCATGGCGGGTGGCCGGCCGCCGAAAATACGGGCGCGGATGTAACGGTTCTCCGCACTGCGGCGGGCAGGAACTGTTCCCGGCGGCCGCGGGAAAGGATATGCTTCCGCAGCATTGCGGGAGATAAGACGTAGGCCCGTAGTGTTTCCTTTCTTCTGTTCATTCCGTTCCGGCCGTCCTGCGGCGCGCCGTATCGGCGACCATCCGGCGTACGGACGGCGCGGGGCAAGGATAGAATACGGCAGAAAATACATAGTTGCGTGAGCCAGGGGGGCCGCACACTAGGCGTGTTGAACTTTAATGGTCTGGATACGGCAGGTCACGTGCACAACACGCCGCAAAAACTGCCGTTCGGCGACGTCAACGTAAGGGGTGGCGCGCCCGACTAGGCAAGCAGCCCCGGCACCCGGCAGGCCGCTGTTTATCAGGAAGCTACCCCGCGTGCGTGGAAGCGGGCGTACGGGCGTCTACGGGGCCGGCGCTTATGGCAGAATGGGCCACATCAGCTTCGTTCATAGCGTCCAGCGTTTCCCGGATTTTGCTTTCGCTGCCTGCGTCCGCCAGAACGGTAAGATAATCGCCTTCCTGCAAAACCGTATCGCCTTTGGGGAGGACGGTTTTCTCGCCCTTTATAACGCCGACCAGCAGGGAATTGCCGGGCCAGGGGATGTCTTTTACCCGCCGTCTGGCAAAGGCGGAGCCGTGCCGCACAATAAGCTGCAAGGCGGTGTTTTTGCCGCTGTCCAAAGGCGCTTCCTTTTCGCCGGCAATCATGGTTTCCAGGAGCGCTTCGTAAATCGGCGGGCTTTTCAGCAAATCGGCCACGATATAAGCCGTGACCGCGACCACGGTCAGGGGCAGGATATGGGTAAACGAGCCGGTCATCTCCGTTACGAGAACGATGCCCGTAATGGGGGCGCGGACGATGGCGGTCAGGTACCCCGCCATGGCAAGGATGATGAAGTTGTTAAACAGCTGCCGGTCAACACCCAGGTAGCTTACGGAAAACTTTGCGAAAACACCCCCAACGGTCGCGCCCAGGATAATAAGCGGGAAGAAAATCCCGCCCGGAGCGCCCGAACCGAAGCTGACCATCGAAAAGAGGAACTTCACGGCGAATATGGCGGCTAAAAACAGAACGCCGTTTTCCAAAGTCAGTTCTTCGACGATTCTGTGTCCTCCGCCCAAAACGACGGGGAAGACCAGCCCTAACACCCCGGCCAGAAGAAACGGGATGAGAATTCTTGCCTGCATGGACTGGATTCTGCCGTACAGCGCCTTGGTCTTCAGCAGCACGAGATTATACAGCGCGCCCAGCCCGCCCAGAAGCACGCCCAGA
>JAKPBM010000439.1 GCA_029778935.1 Bacillota bacterium
CAACAGCACCCGTGTCAACGCCGCACCTTCTTTCCAAGAGTTACAACCGCTTTCGGCCGGTATGGCACCGTCAGCCCTTCCAGCCGGAAGGTGTACCGCTCCGCTTTCCCAATGGCCGGCACGGAAACACACTCGTCCGGCCCGCCGCCCGCCGTAGCGATAATCACCGTCGGCCCGTCGGCGCCGCCGATGATGCCGAACCCGGGCGCAAACACCGGCCTGTGCCCAAGTGCTGCTTCCCGCGGCAGCGTGGCGGACGAGCGGAACTGCAGCCGCGCCCCTTTGGGCAAAGCGGGCGCAACTTCGTACTTGGCCGCCAGAACGGTCAGTTCCGGTGTGCTTGGCGTTTTGGGTACGGTCCGCGCCCCCTCGGGAACGATAGATAACGTATGTTCTCTCCCCGTTAAGGGGTTTGCAAAGCGAAGGGGCGGGACGGTGCCGCCCGTTTCCGCCGAAACCTCCCCTGTTAGAGGGAAAAAGCGGACCGTGGGGTTCAGATAGAGCGTCAGCCCCATGGTTTTTTGGGGAAACAGTTCGGTCATTTTGCGACCAAGGGGCATAAGCCCCCGCTCTTTCCGCCGCATTTGCGCATCCGTAAAGGAAATTTTCACCCTTTGGCAGGCAAAAAAGCGCCTGTGCTTTAAAATCCCCGGGTAGGCCTTGCGCAATAGGGCCGTTTCCGGCCTGGCTTCCCACGGAACGGCGCGGAAAAAGGTGTAAGAAAGCCCGTCCTCGCACGCATAGCCGGTAATTTCCGCCTTTTGCAATGGCAGAGGCGTCAGGGGGTTGGCCGGGTCGTCGTTTTTAGCCTCATGGGGCGGGTGCTTTGCATAGTAGGCGCGGAGTTCCGCCGGGTCGGCCGTCAAAAGAATGTCCAGCACGAACCCTTGGGAAAACCGGTACAAAAATGGCACAAAGCAGCGCGTTTTGCCGTACGCAAACTTCCAGCCCGCCCAATAGGCCCGGCCGGCCTCGCCGCCCTGTCTTTGAAAATCCCCGTCCCAGTACACTTTCATGCGCTTTCCTCCCAAAGTTTTGCCTTACCGGATGTATTGTACCACACGGGGAGGCCGGGCGCAATCGCGTTGACTTTTGCACCCCCCTGTGCTATTCTAGGAAAAAACAAGGCCAACGGTGCAGAAAGGATGTGCGTTTGATGTATCGGACGTTTACGCTCTCCCTGTACATACCCGTTTCCGACATGGTCTCCCTGTTCGATACGCCCGGCCGCGCCGAAGAGCGATTCGCGTTTTTTGAAAAGCACTTGCGCGTAGGCAAAGTGTATCTGGAAGCCTTCCGCGCCGACACCACGCCCAAACACGTTTTGGACAAAGCCAAGGCCTTCTTTGCCGCCAAAAACATCCCCGTGGCCACAGGCATCATGCCCGTCACCCGCTCGAAAAACGTCGGAGGCATGTTCTGCTTCTCCGACCCCAAAACCGCCGAGGAGTTCGACAGGGTCTTTACCTACATGGCGGAAAACTTCGACGAAATCATGATCGACGACTCCCTCGCCACCAACTGCACCTGCGAGCTTTGCCGCAAGGCCAAAGGAGACGCCGGCTGGGCCGATTTCCGCCGGGCGCAGCTTGTGGAATTCTGCCAAAACCACATCATCGCCCCGGCCAAAAAGGCAAACCCCAACGTACAAATCACCTTAAAATATCCCACCTGGCACGAATCCTTCCAGCGGCTGGGCTACGACACGGAGCACCAGCCTTCCCTCTTTGAGGAAACCTATTCGGGCACGGAAACGCGCCACACATCCTATTCCCTGTTCCGCAACCCCCGGTATACGTCCTATTCCCTGCTGCGGTATCTGCAAAGCCTGCCGCCTTGCAACAACCGGGGCGCCTGGTTTGACAACATCCAGTGCGCCAACAGCGTGGATATCTATTTAGAGCAGGCGGAACTGACGCTTTTAGGCGCGCCGAAGGAACTGACCCTGTTCTGCTTTGGCATTCTGGAAAGGAAAAAGGAGGTCGCCGCTTTAGGCGTACTTCTGGACGAGCTGGACGAAGCGCTGGCCAAACTGGACGAGCCGGCGGGCATCCCCGTCTACCTTCCCTTCCACTCCGCCGGCGAAGACCACGTGTTCGACTTTTGGGGCATGTGCGGCCTGCCGGCGGACCCCTGCGCCGTGTTCCCCGAAAACGCGCCTATGGTGCTGCTGACCGCCGCGTCCGCCAAAGACCCCGACCTGATGGACAAAGTCAAGGCCCAGCTGGAAAAGGGCGGGGACGTGTGCGTCACCGCCGGATGCCTGGAAGCCCTGCAGGACAAGGGCTTTGCCGAGTTTACAGGCATGCGGGTGACCAACCGCAGCCAGCTTGGCTCCGAATTCGGCGGGTTTGACGTGGGCTGGTCCGACGACGTGGCCTATTACCTCGCCGCAAGGGAAATCGCCCTGCCGGTCATTGACTGGATGGTCAACGAAGTCGTGTTCAAGGCCATGCAGATGCGCGACGGCATGCCCAACATCCTGCTGGCCTACTGCCAGTACGCCAACGGGAAAGTGTACGTTCTGAACGTGCCCGACAGCTTTTCCGACTACATGGAAATCCCCGGCCCGGTGTTAAGCCAGGTGCGCAAAGAGCTTTCCAAAGGCCTGCCCTGCTGGCTGGAAGGGGACGCCAGCATCGCCTTCTTCCCGCGGAAGGGCAATTCCGTGGCCCTGCGCTCCTTTATGGATCACGGCTCCGTGGCGTATCTGCACGTAAAGGGCAGTGTTGGCGCGTTGGAATGCGCCCTGACCGGGCGGAAAATCGCCCCGCTGTACGAAAGAAACGGCGAAACGGTCTTCCGGCTGGTGGTAAAACCTAAAACCCTGGCCATCTATACCTGGCAAAACACATAAGGAGTCTGCCATGCCGCTGTTCCGAAGAATAGCAAAACCGATACTGTGCCTTCTTTTGACCGTGCTTCTGGCCGGCTGCGGCCTGCCCGCTGTGAAAAAGGAGAAAAAAGTCTTTTCCGTGGCGTATGTTGCGGAACAGGGCCTCTCCCTATTCCGGGAAGGGGAACAGCCTGTGCTGCTGCGGGAGGGGAAGAATTTTGCCAGGCTATGCTTTTCCGGGGACGGGCAGTATATCTTCTTCAACGAAAGCAGCGACCTGTTTTGCTATTCGCTGGCCGAGGGGAAGCGGAAACTCGCCGCCAAAAACGCCAAAGCCGTCTGCTTTGACCAAAAGGGCCGCCTGATTGCCTATTCCCCCGCGGAAGCCACGGCTTACGATCCCGCGACAGGGGAAAGCGAAGTGCTTTACACCCCTCCGGAAGGGGTTCAACTGGCCGGGTACCTGCCCTCGCCGGACGAAACCCGCGCCGCCTACTCGCTGTTCCGGGAGGACGCGGGGCAGAAAATCCCCCTGGGCTTTTTTGTGACCATCCCTGGCTCGGAGGAAGTGCTGCAGTTTACCGCCGAGGAAATCAGCGGCAAAAGGCTGTATCTGCCCGTACCCCTGGCCTGGGCTACCGACGGCAGCGGCCTGCTGGTGGCCGCCGGCCCGGGCAACGGCGGCCGGGCATCCCTGTACACTGTGCCCATCACCGACGGCGCCCCCGTGCCCCTTTCCAAAAAGTACGACCTTCTGATAGACGGCATCGACGCGGTGGACGTGCACCTGGGCGGCGGGCAGGCCCTGCTTCCCGTACTCAAAAACGAGGGGGACGAGTTTTACTCCCTGCTGCAAATCGACCTGTTTTCCTTCAGCTTCTCCCTCTTATACACGTCCACCAGCGTGTTGACCGGGCTGGACATCTCCCGGGACGGGGAAATGGCCGCCTACACGGCGGAAGGGAGCGGCCTGTTCACCCTCTGGTCGGGCAAAACCGCCCAAATCGCAGGCGCCGCGGCGGGCCAAACCTTCCACGCGCCCCGCTTCTCCAAAGACCGCCAGCAGATTTACTTCCTTTCCCAAAAGGAAAGCTCGGTGGAGTTCTGCGTCGCCGCCGCCAACAGCGCCGGGTTCGAGCCGCTGTTTTCCGGCATCCTGCCGCCGAAAACGGCTTTGGGCCAGCGCTTTTCCGACATGTTTGCCGTGTATGAACCATAAATGGTATAATATGGAGAACAGCACCTGAACCGTCTTGCGTTTTCGGTTCAGGTGCTATATAATAAAGGCAGGAAAAATGTAGATCTTTTTGGTGGAGTTAAGCCCCAGCGGGCTTCCCGGAGACCGGGCGACGTACCCGTAGCCTTGCAGGCGCAGGGTTGCCCAAGCAATCCTTTGACCCATTCGGCGCGTATCTCGGTGCGCCGCAGGACGCAGGCATTATCGAAACACCATCGAACCCATTAGCCCGGCCCAAACGCCCCTTTTCGACTTCCGCCAAGCTCGCAATGCGATCTTTCGTGAGTTTTCCTCACCGAAACCGCATAGAAACAAGCAAAAAAGTAGTATACTACCGGTTGACAGAGCGTAAGATAAACCGCAACAGCCGGCATATGCCCGCAATGATTCACTGGAAATACGGGGCAGGCCGAACGGGCGCGTTTAGGCCGCTATGTAAAGAACCTTTCTTTACGCCCGTACGCCGGGCCGGAAAAGGCCGCAAAAGAGTGCCGACAGACGGTAAAGCCGGCAGGGTTCGCCTGGAGATACAAAAATCAATATCGGAGTTCCGATTTGCATCCGCCGGGCACGGGGCAGCCCCGCGGCAAATCGCGCCATGTACCCTTCGTACTCTGTCCCTGTAATTGCCGCTTTGCCCTGCCATGCCGACCGGTACCAATTCATAAAGGAAGTGAAACGTATGTATACGGTGCAACAGTTGTCCGACGGCCTGTACTGGGTCGGCGGAAACGACAGACGGCTCGCCCTGTTTGAAAACATGTTTCCGCTGCCTAACGGCGTCGTGTATAACAGCTACGTAATCGTCGACGAAAAGGTCGCCATCATGGACACGGTGGACTCCAGTATCCTGCGCTCCTTCCTGGAAAACGTGGACGGCGCGCGAAACGGCCGCCCGGTGGATTACCTTGTCATCCACCACATGGAGCCGGACCACTGCGCCGGCATCTTAGAGCTGGCCCGCCTGTTCCCCGAAATGACGCTCGTCGGCAACGCGAAAACCTTCCAGTTTATCCGCCAGTTCTACCCCGGCATCGTGCTTCCGAAGACCATGGAAGTCAAAGACGGTGAAACGCTTTCGCTGGGCCGGCGGAAACTTACCTTCCTGACCACCCCCATGGTGCACTGGCCGGAAGTCATGATGAGCTACGAAGAAACCGAGGGCATTCTGTTCTCCGCCGACGCTTTCGGCGCCTTCGGCGCGCTGTCGGGCAACCTGTTTGCCGACCAGGTCGGCTTTGACGAGGTGT
>JAKPBM010000447.1 GCA_029778935.1 Bacillota bacterium
AATCCCGATGGATGGGTCGGCCAGCGCTTTTTGGATGGCGTCGGTCACTTCCTCCTTGGTGCGCACGACAACGCCGTCGATCCCCGCCAGGCGCAGCCCCGTGTAGGTGTCGTGGCTGTCGGACAGCAAGAAGTAGCGCATGGCTAGATCTTGTTCAAAATCAGGACGGCAATCAGCATGCCGTAGATGGCGATACCTTCCGCCAAAACGACCATGATCAGCGCCTGACCGAAGACCTTCGGGTTTTCAGAAATAGCGCCCAGAGCGGAGGAGGCGGAGCTGGCCACGGCGATGCCGCCGCCGATACAGGAGAGTCCCACCGCCAAACCCGCGGCGATAAAGGCGAGGTTCGACCCGCCGGTAGCGGCTTCCGCCGCCGTATCCGCGGCGTAGGCGACGTTGGAGAAAGAAAGGCCCATGACCAAAAGAACCAGCGCGAACACGGAGCAGATATTTATCAGCAGCGCCACCTTGGCGTTTTTCGGCGAATTGCGCTTTTTGTAGGCGTACACGAGCGGGAGCAGCGTGGTGACAAACAGAGCGGAAGTAAGAAGAAAGTCCATGTGAATTGCCTCCGAAACAAGTAAAGTTAGGTTTTGATTCTGAATTTTTCAAAGGGACGGCCGGTGCCCGAGTAGAATTTTCCGAAAATCTCGTAAAACTCCAACCTCAAACACTGGATGCCGACGATCAGGCCTTCCAAAGCGATGACAAACAGGTTGCCGAAAATCAGCGCGACAATGTTGCCCACGCCCGACAGGCCTTCCGCCAGGATATACACAACCATCATCATGCCGGCATGGTTTAAAGCCAGCGCGCCGATACGCACAAACGACACGGTGTTGGACACAAAGGAGACGATGACCTCAAACAGCTCGAAGAAGTTGACCAGCGCGTATTCCAGTTTGTTTTTGGGCAGCCAGTCTTTCTTTTTCTGCATCAGGGCGGACAAAGGCCCCGCCAGGAACATCAGCAGCAGAGGCAGAACCACAAACAGGCCGATGTACCAGGGTACGAGCACGTTCCGGCTATATACCAAAAGCAGCACGGCGGCAAACAGCACGCCCCAGTAGAGCATTAAGCCCGCCACGCCTTTGGAGGAGAACAGGGCCTTTTTCGGGTCTTTCTGCTTGATGCCGTTGGCGATGTTGATCCACATGCCCACCGACATGAGCACAACGCCTAAGCCGATGGTGCCCACAAGCAGGATGGACGTGTTGCTTAGCACGTGGAAGCCGAAGCCCAGCAGCTCTTCGTTTCCAAACACGCTGCCGTAGACAAACCCGAACAGGGTCGACACGGCGCCGGCGATGGAGATAATCTGCCCCAGCGCGGAGCGGGTTTTCCTGTAGATGAGAAGCCCCGCAAGCAGCAGCACAAGCCCCTGGCCAACGTCGCCGAACATCAGGCCGAACAGAAGCGGCATGGTGATGGCCATCAGCCCCGTCGGGTCGATTTCGTTGTAGGCGGGCAGGCCGTACGTGGCCACCAGCGACTCAAAGGGCTTGAAAAGTTTGGGGTTTTTCAAAAGAATCGGCGGGGAGATGCTCTCCTTTGGCAGGCACTTGGCGCTTTGCACCGTGTAGGCAAGCTGCGGGTTTTCGGAAACGGCCTTGGAAAAACTCTTGACCGAATCGTCCGGCACCCAGCCCACGAGGTAGAACAGCTCGTTGGTGTGGGCTGCCATGCGGCGGATTTCCCGCAGCTGGGAAGTGTAGGTGAGGTAGGAATAGTAGGAAAGCAGCTGCTTTTCGTTTTGTTCGGCCAGGTTTTTGCGGAGGGCCTTGAATTTTTCTAGCTCCTGCTTCATGGCCTCCGTTTCCGCCAGAATCGCCTTTTTGGCTTCGGCGGGGGTGCCTTCCGCGTGGCCGGAGATACGGATGCGCTCAAAGTGGAGCGAGAGCATCAAGGCGTCCGCCGTTTCCTCGTTGGCCCGGGAAGTGAGGTAGAACCCGTACACATAGTCTTTTTCCACGGAGGTGGGCACAAATACCAGCAGAGAGCTTCTCTCCAGATTGCTGTAATACAGCCTGTGGGTTTCTCTAGGCAGGCGGCCGAACCGGATTTTCACGTAGACCAGATCGAACAGCTTGGATAGGTCGATATCCAGTTCGTGCAGGTGGGACAGCTGGCTTAACAGCAGCTCGTCTTCCGCCATCTGTTTATTCAGCTGGTCTTCCTTTTCCTGCCATTCGCGAAGCTGCTGGTTGATTTTTTCCGTAAAGTTGCGGATTTCTTCCAGTCCGGGGGGCGTATCCGGCCGCTCGGTAAACCGAAGGGCGACGCCTAAGGCGGAGGCGGTGGATTCCACTTCCGAGAGAAGCTCCCGGAAGGGGTTGGAGGGTTCGAAGGGAAGCAGCTCCTGCACGTTTTTCAAGACGGAGAATGCGTTTTCCACGTGAAAATCGTAGGGGAGAACGTACTGCTCAATGCACTGATCAAACAGGGACAGCGGCCCCGTCAGGCCCACCAGACTCATTCTGGCAACAGCCATACTAAAACGTCCTTTCTTACAACCGGGGGATTTACAGGCACCTTCCTACGGGTTCACGGAGGAGAGGAAAACCCTCTCTACGCCCGTGAGATAGGAAGGAATCTCGGCTTTGGGAATATGGTAGTGGACACATTCGATAACATGGATTAAGTTGCGGATTTCGGTTTGCTTCAGTTCCAGATAGGCAAAAGCCGTGAGCAGGGAAGGCTCCGCCGCGTGGAAGGCACGCTGGAAGAACTCGTACTGGAACTCGTGGAGATACTGTTCCGCGCAGGCGTAGGAGTGGCGGGCGAAAAACGGCCCGTACTTTGTTCGGGCAATCAAAGCCCGCACGTCCGATTCGTTCCGGGCTTCCAGCAGCTCGTAGAAGAAAGCTTCTTTCAGATGCTGGAAATGGGGAATCAGATACGGCACCAGCGCGTCAGGCTCCGCCTTTATATATCGGCGCAAACGCAGAACACGTAAGAGGTTGGCCAGATCAATCTGCTCGCCTAAGTTTTCCATAAGCTTTTTCAGCATGGAGCCGCGGTAGTTTTCCCGCACTTTGGATAGCAGCGTCTGAAAATAAAAGGCGTTTAAGGCCAGATCGACGGCGGTATAGTCCAGCGGCCGGTCGGCCTGGGGCACAAACTTCTGCAGCACGGGAAGCAAGGGCGACTTCTCAAAGGCCGCAAGCATTTCCCGGTAGTTTGTGGCCGCAAGCAGCTTCTGCGGGTCGAAGGAAACAAAGGGAAGCATCGCCTCCGGCAGATGCAGATGGTACCCGCCGGGCCGGTTTTTGTCCAGGAAATTGAGAAAACCCAATGCCTCGTCGATTTCCACCGAGAGGAACCAGGTCTCATAAAGGGGCCGATCCTTTCGCGGTATGAATTTGGACAGTCGGCGATAATCTTCAAATACGGCCGTCTTCAGCGCTTCTTCCATCGTCGCCCGCCGCAGCTCCACCCGCGTTAGCATCGCCAGCGGTTCAGCCCAGGCGGGGTGCTGGCGAAGATAGTCCACGATTTGATACTCCGAGGACATGGAGGCAAGCATGAGAAAATCTTCGGGTTTTAAATGGGCGGCCTGCATGGCCCGGGCTTTGGCCGCCAGCGCGCCGTATTGCATATGCGATACAACCATCATGTTCGTCCCTCGTTAGTCATGCTCTCCGGCAGCGACACATCGCCGGTAACGTATTCGAACAGGCGCTGTATCCAGGCATCCCGGTTTTGGGCGTAGCAGCTTTCCAGCTTCTCCATGTTCTGCCGGTGGGTTTCTTCCAGCTGCCTGCGCTCTTCCGATGCGGCGGCCTCTTCCACGGCCCGGATTTTTTCCAGCCGCCTGGCCACCCTTTGCTCGTATTCTCTTTTCAACTTCTCTTTGTCGGCTTCCAGTTGCTCGCCCAGCAGGCGGCGGACCCGCTCTTTAGCTTCGGCCGCCTGGCGCCGGGCCAGGTTGTCGGCTTCAATAATTCTCTTTACGGCAGCAGCGTAGTCCACTTAACGGATACTCCTTTTATATGCATTCCTACGGGTGACGTAGGTGGGAATTTCATAAGATATGGGATATTATAAACCCGCGGCCAAGGGTAGCCGTGGACTTCCTCATGAAATTTTGCTTAGCGGGCCTGTAAGCCGGGTTCTGTTCAGAGCGGGGTTTTGCCCCGCTCCTACACTGCCATCTATCTGGGACACACGTTGCCGCGTGCCTCATGCCACCATCCTCGAACATTACGCCGGTGCCAGCGCCAGGGAAAAACTTCCCTGCGTTCCGTCGGGTGTTGCTCCGGATAGAGTTTACAGGAACGACCGGTCTCCCGGCCGTCGACGGGCGCTTATCTCCGCCTTTCCACCCTTACACAGGAACCAAAGACGTGCTTTGGCCTATGCGGTATATCTCTGTTGCACTTGTCCTGAGGTTTCCCTCGGCGGGCGTTACCCGCTATCCTGCCCTGTGGAGCCCGGACTTTCCTCATTTTGCAAAACAGCGTTTTGCAAAACGCGGCAGCGCGGCCCGCATACAAAATTTCATCAAGTATATTATACAAAGTTTCCGGTCAAAAGTAAAGGTTCTGTTTTTTCCACTGCCGCCGCAAGCTGGCAAACCTGCTTACAGCTGCACGGGGAGGAGATCGCCGGCAATAATGGAATTTTCTGTCACAACGCAGTCCAGCGCCAAAATGTTGACGCCTGCGGCATGGGCTTTACGCAGCGCTTCGGCAAAGGCCGGGTGCATTTTTTCGTTGGGCGCAAATATCGTTACGCCTTTCATCTGCACGACAAACACCGCGTAAGCGTCAAACCCCTCGGCAACGGCGTTGGCCAGGCTGTGCAGGTGCTTTACGCCCCGCTCCGTCGGCGCGTCGGGAAACAGCGCGACGCCGTTTTCCTCCAAAGTGACGCCTTTGACTTCGATAAGGGCCTTCCGGCCGCCCCCATCGGCCAGAAAGTCAAAGCGGGAGTCGCCGTATTTCCATTCGGGGCGGAGCTTGGTTTCGGAAGGGAACAGGTTGCCTTTCTCCACCCATTCGGCAAAGACGCGGTTGGGGATTTGCGAGTCGATGTTGACAATGCGGCCGCCCTTGTAGACGGCTAAAAGCGTGTACGGCGTTTTCCTTCCTTGCGCAAAAGAGCTTTGCAAAACGACTTTGGCGCCGGGGACAAGCAGTTCTTTGCAGCGGCCGGTGTTTTTCACGTGGCATGCGACCGTTTCGCCGTTTGCTTCCGCCAGCGCCACAAACCGGTTCAGCCGGGTAAGAAAAACGCCCGTTTGTGTGTGTCGGTATTCCATGGCGGCATCCTCTTGTGTAGTGAGTTACGTTTCATTATAGCACACTTGCGGCCCTTTTGCATCGGAAAAGAGCAGGAGCAAAGGCAAAATAAAGCAAAAAAGCCTTGCCAGGCAAGGCTTTTTGCTCCGTTTAGGCAATCCCCAGGCCGGCGCTGTACTGGCCGGTAAGCGTGGTGGCTATGGCCAGGCCTTGCGTTGTGATGCTGGAAACAAGCAGCAGCCGGTCGCCGGCGTTTACAGGTACGTTGAAGCCGGAATTCGAGCCTTTCAATACGGCGCCGATGGCAAGCGTGCTGGTGATGGGAATGTCCACGGCCACGCCCGTCGGGGCGAACGTGTTGTCCAATCCCGTATTCCGGTAGATTTCCGTGCGCAGCGTCACGCTTTCACCCAAACCCAGGTTCAAACCGAGGGTGGCGGTGAACTGCACGGCCAGGCTGGTCAGGACGCCGTCTCTTGGCATGGAGAAGGAGTAGTTGTCTAAGCCAAACAGGTCGATTGTCGCGCCGAGAGCAACGAGACCCTGCTGCGAGTTGCCGAACCCGATGAAGGCAGGCAAGCCCACCAGACCGAGCGCAAGCGAAGTAACCGCTACCGAGTCGCCCGACGAGAAGGGGATGATGGCGGAACCGCTTTCAACAACAGGCTCGTTCAGCTGAATCACCGTCAGGCCTGCCTTAACCGGCACAGACGGCGACACGTACACGGTGGCGGTGCTGCCGTTTATCAGGCTGCCCGTCGCGCCGGCTTCCTCCACTTCAAAGACCGCCGCGCCGAACGCTTCGCCGGTCTTGACAGGCGAGCCGCTGGTGTTGCCGTAGCCTTCGGACGTTAAGAATTCAAACGTAGCCCCGTTGGTCGAGGCGGAAGACTGCACGGCGATCCACCAGTTGATGCTGTACCGGCCGGTTTCCGGAAAGGTAATCAGACCGGTCTGCTGGTCGTAAGAAATGGTGCCGTTTGTATAGGAAATATTGTCAAATAACACGTTGTTCCCGGGAAGGATGGGAGTGCTCGAGGTAAGTTCGAGCAGTAAGGCAATTTCGCTCATTCTATTGCAACCTCCGCAAATAGACATACGAACGCAGGGGGAACCTGCATTATCGTAGTCATTCTATTATATGGTTGCGGCGGAAGGTAAGTGACTTGGGCCGCCAAAAGGGCTTTTTGCGAAGGGCAATGCAATGAAATTTTCCCTGCAGAGCAAAGCATTCTTGGCATTTCTCCATCTTGTAAATTTGGAGAAATATGCGATAATAAATAACAGAGCCGAAAACCAAGCCTGGTTTTCGGCAAAATTATGGCGCGCCCGAGATGATTCGAACATCCGACCTGCCGCTTAGGAGGCGGCCGCTCTATCCTGCTGAGCTACGGGCGCATATAATAGAGAATACACATCTGTTTTATTGTAATATATCCCGTCCTGTTTGTCAATGACTAACGGCGGGAGGGTTATACGCGTAACCCTTTAGGATTTTATTTTGCCGCCAAAATTTCGAAAGGAGATTTTTATGCCTCCGTCCCTGTTCCAGGTTCGCCATCCCGTCCGACGCCGCATCATGAACATCACGCTGACGCTGGTCGGCTGCGCTTTGTACGCGTTGGCCGTCGTGCTCTTTATCCAGCCGGCCCAGATGATGATGGGCGGCGTGGCGGGCATTTCGCTGATTGTCAACCGTTTGACCGGCTTCCCCATGGGTGTGTTCATCACTATTGTCAACATCCCGCTGTTTATCGCCGGGTACAAAAAAATGGGGAAGGAGTTTTTCTTCGGCTCTTTGATCGGCATGGCCGTTTCCTCCGCCTTTATCGACCTGTTTGCCTACCTCATCCCGCAGCTGGACGGGCTGTCGTCGGACCGGCTGCTGGCGTCGGTGTTTGGCGGCGTGCTTTCCGGCGCGGGGCTGGGTTTGGTCATGGGCGCGGGCGCCAGCACCGGCGGCACCGACATTGTGGCGCTGCTTATTAACCAGAAAAGCGAAGCGCTGTCTTTGGGCCGGGTCATTTTGATTTCCGACATCTGCATCGTGCTAATCGGCGTGTTCATTTTGGGCGACTACATGGCGGCTTTGTACACGGGCGTCATGATGTACGCTTCCGCCGCCACGCTCGACGGCGTGCTCTACGGCGTCAACGTGGCGTCGGTGGTGCTGATTATCACCTCCAAGCCCGAGGAGCTGACCCGTGCCGTCATCCAGACGCTGGAGCGGGGGATTACCATCCTGCCCGCCAAGGGCGGCTATACCAACCGGGACACAAACGTGCTGCTTTGCAGCATCGGCAGAAGGCAGCTGACCCTTTTAAAGCGCATCATCCGCCAGGTGGACCCCGACGCGTTCTTTATCGTCCAGGAGGCAAAGGAGGTAATCGGCCTTGGATTCAAAAAGCTTGTCTAGCGTGTGCGCCGAACTTTCCGGGCGGAAGCTTTTGGTGTTCGACCTGGACGGCACCTTGCTGGACACCATGCAGGACATTCACGAAGCGGTAAACTACGCTCTTAGCCGGCAGGGGCTGCCGACGCACTCTTTGGAAGCCGTTACCCAGATGGTGGGCAACGGCGTTTCCGTTCTGACCCAAAAGGCCTTAAACGGGGCAGGGGATGCGGAAACCTTTTTGCAGGACTACCTGGCCTACTACCGAACCCACCTGTGCGACAAAACCGCGCCGTACCCGGGCCTTGCGGAAGTGTTGCCCCGGCTGAGGGTGTACGGGTTTACCTTTGCCGTTTTGTCCAACAAACCCCAGTCGGAAACCGAGCGGCTGATAGAAGCCTATTTTCCGAAAAACCTCTTTGCCGCCGTGTGGGGGCAGACGGAGGAGCGCCCCAAAAAGCCCGACCCCGCCGCGCCTTTGGCTTTAGCAAAGTCCCTTTCCTTTGCGCCGGAACAGTGCGTTATGATCGGCGATTCGGACGTGGATATGGAAACGGCGAAGCGTGCGGGCTTTTTCCCGCTGGGCGTTACGTGGGGGTATCGAAGCAGGGAAGTGTTGCTTTCGGCCGGCGCAAAAATTTTGGTGAATTCGGCCAACGAGCTGGAAAATGTGTTGATATTTTCACAATAATGGTGTACAATAGTTAAATAAATGCGTATTCTGCTGATACCAAAGTTTTACACGGGAGAGGAGCCTTAAGCGATGGAAAAGAAGCGTCAGGCGTTGGAAACGGCCATTGCCCAGCTGGAAAAGTCCTACGGAAAGGGCACGGTAATGCGGCTGGGCGACAACCCGGCTATGAACGTGGAGGCCATTCCCACGGGGTCGATCACGCTGGACCATGCCCTCGGCATCGGCGGCGTTCCCCGCGGCCGTATCGTGGAGATTTTCGGGCCGGAATCCTCCGGTAAAACCACTGTTGCGTTACATATCATCGCCGAGGCGCAGAAAGCCGGCGGCGAAGCCGCGTTTATCGACGCGGAGCATGCGCTTGACCCCTCTTACGCGAAAAAGTTAGGCGTTGACATAGACAATCTGCTCGTTTCCCAGCCGGACAACGGCGAACAGGCGCTGGAAATTATGGACGCTCTGGTATCCTCCGGCGCTTTGGACGTCATTGTTTTAGACTCCGTAGCCGCTCTGACGCCGAAAGCCGAAATCGAAGGCAACATGGGCGAAGCCTACGTGGGCGTTCTGGCCCGGCTCATGTCCCAGGCCATGCGCAAGCTGGCGGGCACCATTTCCCGATCCAACACGGTGGCCATCTTCATAAACCAGCTTCGCGACAAAATCGGCGTGACCTACGGCAGCTCGGAAGTCACCACCGGCGGCCGCGCGCTGAAGTTCTTTGCCAGCGTCCGCATGGACGTGCGCCGCATCGAAGCGCTGAAAAACGGCAACGAAGTCATCGGCGGCAGAACCCGCGTGCGCGTTGTCAAAAACAAGGTGGCCCCGCCCTTTAAGGAAGCCGAGTTTGACCTTGTTTTCGGCCAGGGCATTTCCAGAGTCGGCGAAATCGTCGATTTGGGCATCGACGCCGGCGTCATCAAAAAGAGCGGCGCCTGGTTCAGCATGGGCGAGACCCGTTTGGGTCAGGGCCGGGAAAACGCCAAACTCTACCTGCAGCAAAACCCCGACCTTATGGCCCAGGTGGAAAAGGCCATCGACGAGTTCATGAAAGCCGGCGGCAAGGGGGCCAAAGGCAAGAAGGAAGCCGAAGCCCCCGCGGCAAGTGCTCCCGCGGCCGCCGCCAAGCCCGTGCCGGAAGCGGCCGTGCCCGTGATTGTGGACGATTTTGAGGAATAACCCCCCATGCCCACCGTTATTCGCATCCGCTCCGCCAAAGGCGGCAAAGTGAGCCTTACCTTAGACGACGGGACGTTTCTGCGGGTTGACGCCGCGCTGGTTTTGCAACTGGGGCTGAAGGAAGGTACGGAGCTGACCGGCGAGGAGATGGAGTTTCTCCGCCCCCAAAACCAAACCGACCCCGAGAAGGCCAAAGAGGCCGCGGCAAGGATTTTGTCCCGCCGGCCCCTTTCGGAAGCGGAGCTTATGGGGAAACTGCTGGAAAAGGGCTTTTCCGAGGAAACGGCAAGCCAGGCCGTTTCCTTTATGAAAGAACTCGGCTTTGTAAACGACGCCGCCTATGCTTCCGCCTGGGTGCAGGAGTTTTACAGGCGGGGGCTTTCCGCCCGCGCCATGGCCGCCAAACTCAGAGAAAAGGGCCTTGCAAAAGACGTCATTGAGGAAGCCCTGGCGGATCTGCCGCCGCCGGACGAGATTCTGGACGCTTTCGTTTCCGCCAAGGCAAACGGAAAGCCTTTAGACAGAGCGCTTAGGCAGAAGATTTACGCCTATCTCTACGGCAAGGGCTTTGACAGTGCCGATATACAAAGCGCGCTGTACCGGTACGGACAGACGGCGGCGGACGATGCCGACGACGCGGGCTTTGATTTTTAAATTTAGGAGATTTTAACCGAATGTCGCATAAGATCAGTTTTATTTCCCTCGGCTGTTCCAAAAATCTGGTGGACAGCGAGCATATGCTGTTTTTCCTCGACGAAGCCGGGTTCACCTTTACGCCCGACGCACTGGAAGCCGACGCGGTGGTCATCAACACCTGCGCCTTTATCGACGAAGCCAAACAGGAAGCCATCGACCAGATTCTGGAGATGTGCGCTTTGAAAAACGACGAGGGCAGCCAGCTCAAGGCCGTCATCGTGGCCGGCTGCCTGGCCGAGCGGTATAAGGAGGAGCTGTACAAGGAAATCCCCGAAATCGACGGGATTGTGACCAGCAGCTCCCTTTCCAAAGTCGTCGACACGGTCAAAGACGCGCTGGAGGGCAAGCGCCCTTTATACGCCGGGGACAAAAACGCCCCCTTGCAGGAAATGGGCCGTGTCATGACGACTCCGTCCTACACTGCCTTTGTCAAAATCAGCGAGGGCTGCGACCACCGCTGTTCCTACTGTACCATCCCCTCCATCCGAGGCAAAATGCGCAGCCGGAAGAAAGAGGACATCCTGGCCGAATGCAAGGCGCTGGTCGACGGCGGCGCCAAAGAGCTGATCATCATCGCCCAGGACATCACCCGCTACGGCGCCGATTTGTACGGAAAGCCCTGCCTTGCGGAGCTCGTCCGGGAAATCTGCGAACTGCCGGTGGAATGGGTGCGCCTGCACTACATGAACCCCGACGGGTTTACGGAGGAACTGATCGAAACCGTCGCTTCCGAGCCGAAAGTGCTCAAGTACCTCGATATTCCCATCCAGCACGTGTCCGACTCCGTGCTAAAGCGTATGCACCGGGCCTATAAGGGCGACGACGTTCGGGCGCTGTTTAGGAAGCTAAGAGAGCGCATCCCCGGCGTGGTGCTGCGCACCAGCCTGATTGTGGGCTTCCCCGGCGAAACGGAGGAGGACTTTGAGGAACTCTGCGAGTTTCTGAAAGAGTTTAAAATCGAGCGGGCCGGCGTGTTTGCCTTCTCCCCGCAGGAGGAGACGGTCGCCGCCGCCCTTCCAGACCAGCACGGCGACGACACCAAGCGCGCCCGCAGCGACCGCATCGCCGCCATCCAGGAAGAGGTTATGGAGGAGTTCTGCAGCCGCCTGGTCGGGAAAGAACTGACGGTCCTCTGCGAAGAATACGACCGGCTGGCGGAAATCTGGTACGGCCGCTCCTTTGCCGATTCCCCCGACGTGGACGGCAAGGTGTTCTTCACGGTAGAGGGCAAGAAGCCTCACCCGGGAGATTTCGTAACCGTTTTCGTGGACGAAATCTTCGACGGGTGTCCCATGGGCCGCGCACGTACGTAAGTGCGACTTTGGCAGGAAAGGAACAACGTGTATGACACTTGCGAATAAAATCACCGTTTTTCGCCTCATACTCATTCCCTTTTTCATGGCGTTCTGTCTTATAAGCGGGCCGGATAAAAGCGTCGTCTGGGACATTCTGGCCTTTGTCACCTTTGGCCTTGCCACCATCTCCGACAAGCTGGACGGGTATGTTGCCAAAAAATATAACCAAATCACCGATTTCGGCAAAATCATGGACCCGCTGGCCGACAAGCTGCTGGTGTTCGCCGCGCTGGCCATTTTCACCGGGCGGAACGACATACACAGCGTGATTCTCTGGATCATCATCGCCAGAGAGCTGGCCATCACCTCCATGCGGGTCATCTGCGCCGGCAAGGGCACCATTGTGGCGGCGGCCTTTTCGGGGAAGATGAAAACCGTCGTGCAGCTCATTGCCATCCTCATCATCCTGGCGCTGCCGATTTTTACCGCTCTGGGGCTGCAAATTCCCGAGGGAGCCGTGTACTGGATAAAAACGGTTCTTTCCTGGCTCATGGCGGCGGTCACCCTCTGGTCGGGGCTGGACTATCTCATTGCCAACCGGTCGCTGATGTCGACCAAGTAACGCTTAACGTAGCAAGGAGTTTTATGCATGGGTATCGTATTATACAATTCCATGACGCGCAAGAAAGAACCGTTTGCCCCGGCGGGCGACTACGCCACCATCTACGGCTGCGGGCCGACGGTGTATAACCTGTTCCATATCGGCAACGCGCGGATGTTCGTCGTCTACGACACGCTGCGCCGGTATCTGGAATACCGCGGCATCCCCGTCAAAGCCGTGCAGAACTTTACCGACATCGACGACAAGATGATCCGCCGCGCCGCCGAGGAGAACACGACGGTGCAGGCCATTGCCGAAAAATATATCAAGGAATACTACATCGACGCCGACGGACTCAATATCCGCCGGTTCGACGCATACCCCAAAGCCACCGAGAACATCGACGAGATTCTGGAAATCATCCGGACGCTCATTGAAAAGGGCCACGCCTACGAAGTGGACGGGGACGTGTACTTCCGCGTCAAGAGCTACGGCGAGTACGGCAAGCTCTCCCATCAGCCGCTGGAGGAGCTGGAATCCGGCGCCCGCATCGACGTGGACGAGCGGAAGGAAGACCCGCTGGACTTTGCCCTTTGGAAAAAATCCAAGCCCGGCGAGCCGGCCTGGCCGTCGCCCTACGGCGAAGGCCGCCCCGGCTGGCATATCGAATGCTCCGCCATGGTGAGAAAGTACCTGGGCACCACCATCGACATCCATCTGGGCGGGCAGGATCTGATCTTCCCCCACCACGAAAACGAAGTGGCCCAGAGCGAAGCCTGCAACGGCCATCCGCTGGCCAGATTCTGGATCCACAACGGCCACGTGAACGTTGACAACAAAAAAATGTCCAAATCGCTCAACAACTTTTTCCTGGTGCGGGACGTGGCGAAGAAGTACGATTATGTGGTCATCCGCTTCTTCCTGCTGTCCGCCCACTACCGCGGGCCTATCAACTACTCTGCCGACATGATGGAGCAGGCGAAAAACTCCTGGGCGCGCATCACCGGCTGCTATGAGCACCTGCTCTTTTTGGAAAAGGGCCAGCTTCCGGCGGCTTTGCCCGGCGACGCCGAGCAAATTGAGGCGCTTTCGGCTTTCCGTAAGCAGTTTATCGCCGCCATGGACGACGATTTGAATACGGCCGACGGCATCTCGGCCATCTTCGACCTGGTGCGCCACATCAACACGGCCACCGCTTCTGACAAAGCCGTGTCCAGCGCCTTCCTTTCGGCGGCCAAGGGCATGCTGGAAGAGCTGTGCGGAGTTTTGGGTCTTTCTTTGCGCAAGGCGGTGGAAGCCTCGCAGGAGCTGGAACCGGAAATCCAGGCCCTTATCGACGAGCGGCAGGCGGCCAGAAAAGCAAAAGATTTTGCCAAGGCCGACGCCATCCGCGACAAACTGAAAGCCATGGGCATTACCCTGATGGACACGCCGCAGGGCGTCAAAGTGGTTCGGGAATAAGACAAAGGCGAACGGGAAATCCGTTCGCCTTTCCGCATACATGGGGCAAATTTGCTGATTTTCTGTTCAAATTTCCGATGGAAAAGAACGGATAAGTGTGCTATGATAAATCTTACATAATTTTGCATGTTTAAAAGGAGGTTTGCAGGGTGCAACAGGCGCTGACAGATGTGCTGCGTCCGGAAGAAAAAGCCGTTTTAAGGCTCAGAGGGTTGTACGAGCGGCACGGCTATCAGAAATACCGCATGGGACGTTTTGAGGAATACGGGCTGTATCTGGAGCATAAAAACTTCCTCACCAGCGAAAACGTCATTACCTTTACCGACCTGAACGGGCGCCTGATGGCCCTCAAGCCGGACGTCACCTTGAGCATCGTCAAGGACGCCGCCGCCAAAGGCCAGACCCGGCGGCTCTATTACATAGAAAACGTCTACCGCCCCGCCAAAGACGGGACGTCTTTCCGCGAAATTTCCCAGGCGGGACTGGAACTGGTCGGCGACGTCACGCCCCACGCCGCGGCGGAAGTCGTTCTATTGGCAAGAGAGAGCCTGGCCACGATACATGAAGCTTTCCTGCTCACCGTCAACCACATCGGCTTTGTGGACGGATTTTTGGAAATCCTTTCCATAAGCGCACGGGAAAAGGCCGCCTTAAGGGAAGCCGTTTCCGCTAAAAGCGGCCATACGGCAAGGGAAATCGCCCTCAAAAACGGCCTGTCCGAGGAAGAGACGGCCTTTTTAACTGAACTTCCCAAACTCTACGGGCCGATTTCCGAAACGCTGGAGAAGGCCAAGCCCTATGTGCGCAACGAAGCCATGGCGGAAGCCGTGTCCGCTTTGGCGGGGCTGGCGGAAACCCTCTCCGCCTTGGGGAAAACCGAGCGGGTGGTGCTGGACTTTACAAACCTCTCCGACCCGGCTTATTACAACGGGCTTACGCTTACGGGGCACATCGAGGGCGTGCCCTACGTGGTGCTTTCCGGCGGGCAGTACGACCGGCTGATCCGCCGGTTCCGCAAGGAAGGCGGCGGCATCGGCTTTGCCTTGTATCTGGATGAACTGTCCCGCCTGCCGGGCTTTGCAACACCTTTCGGCGTGGATGTGGCGGTGGTTTACGACCCGGCCAAAGTGTCGCCTGTGGAACTGGCCCAAAACGTGCAGGATTTGACGCAAAGCGGCTATTCCGTCTGGACGGGCACGGCCCTGCCGGAGGATTTGACGTATAAAACCCTGGTGGTAATGGAAGGAGGCGCGGACAATGCTTAATATTGCGCTTCCCAAAGGACGCCTGGGCGACCAGGTGTACGAACTGCTGGCCGACATCGGATACGCCTGCCCGGAAATGGCCGAGGCGGGGCGCAAACTCGTGTTCGTGTCGCCGGAAAACGACGTGCAATACATGCTGGTAAAGCCCTCCGACGTGGGCATCTACGTGGAGCATGGTGTTGCCGACATCGGCATTTTAGGAAAAGACATTCTGGAAGAAACCCGCCCGGATGTGTATGAGCTGGCGGATTTACATATCGGCAAGTGCCGCATGGCCGTGGCCGCGCCGAAAGGCTTCGTCGAGGACAAGGGGCGGACGCTGCGGGTGGCCACGAAGTTTCCCAACATCGCAAGGGCCTACTATGCCCGATTGAACCGGGACATCGAAATCATCCACCTTTCGGGCAGCATCGAAATCGCGCCCATTGTGGGCCTTTCCGACGTGATTGTGGACATCGTCGAAAGCGGAAGCACGCTGCGGGAGAACAACCTCGTAATCCTGACCGAGTTTATGCCCATCAGCGCCCGGCTGATTGCCAACAAAACGAGTTTTCTTTTCAAAAACGGG